>NZ_JBQQBW010000037.1:0-67084 GCF_052245415.1 Streptomyces sp. 8N706
TGGAACCCGGCGCCCACCCGACGCGACAGCCGGGCCCTCCGCGTGCACTGGCACAGAAAAAGCCGCACCCCACAGACGCAGAGTCCCCGTCAGTAAACCGACGAGGACTCATGAACGATCGAGGCTACGCCTTGCCGACGGCTTTGAACCGGAAGCCGAAGAGCCCTCCGTCGTCGTGGTCAGTAAGGCGGGGGCTGCGGATGTAGGGCTTCGGATCGAATCCGCGTTGGGCAGCTACGCCAAGGGTGTCCGTGTTGATGGTGACGATGTACTGCATGCGCTCCTCTTCGGTCACTTCGACAGCGAGGGCCAACGCATTGGCGATCTGGCGCTCGTCGACACCGTCGTAGAGGTGGCTGTCATGAATGAGGAAGTCGGGACCGCGGCCGTGGCGGTGAGCAAGGACTGCCAGCGTCAGGTCAAAGCAGAAGATGACCATGTTGTTGATGCCCCGGCTGTCATCGCTGTCGATGCGAGGGGTGATGCTCAGGCTGCTGCGGCCCGCTTCGATCGCGAGGTAGGCCTCGCGGCCCTCTCCGTACAGGCGCTGCGCGTACTGGGAGAAGAGCAGGATGGCTTCGTTCGTTTGCCGCCGACGTTCTTGGAGGTCGGTGTCCACGGCCTGTTGGAGCTCCACGCTCTTGGCAGTGATCTGCCGGGCACTCGCCTCAAGCGTCTGCGCTGCCTCGAAGCGATGCCGGAGTGCACCAAGCGCGGCCTCTTCACGACCGAGTGCGGTCTGCAGAGCTGTGAGAGCCTCCAGGGCGCCTCCGTCGGCCAGGTCCCGCAGCAGACGTGCCTGGTCCTCTCCCAAGCGGGCGCGTTCCGCGCGCCTCGCGCTCAGCCGTTCGGTGAGTTCATTGATCTCCTCTTCGAGGAACCGGCGCCGGTTGCGGACGATCGAGTGGTGGAAGGTCTTCACGTCCTCGAATCGGCGCCGGACCTGGTCGTTGAGGATGACTCCAAGCTCGCGATACGCGGGTTCGAGGTAGGACACTTCGACGTCCGCGGTCTCAGTGACCGCGGCCTGGAGCTCCTCGAGGTTGTGCTGGTCGATCACATCTTCCTGGGCGAGCTGCTTGATTCGCCTGCTGACCTGGTCCGCATGGTCCTTGAGCCGCTCGTACTCGGGGACAACCTGGAACGTGGCAACCTGCCCACGCAGCCGCTCCACCTGAGCTTCCGCCAACGTGATCTGCCCCCGGAGATCGGCGGTGGAGCCGACGATGCGACCCCAGACGGGGTCGTTGACCGCCTTCTGTAGCTGGGTACGCGTTGCCTTGCGGGCAGCGAGTTCGCGATATCCGTCGATCAACTGCCAGTCCAGGCCCAGAAGGTAGGCAAGGTTGGAAGATGCCTCCGCAGCGGACTGCTGGGAGAAGGTCCTGGTGGGCTCATTGAAGGCGTGAGATGAGGCGCGGCGCACCAGGTAAGAGAGCAGGGTGCGGCCGCTCACGCCTGGGTGGTCTCCGCGAAGTCCAAACAGATCCCGTTCGATCGCCCGGGTCCACTGTTCCACCGACAGCTCGACGCCGCCGGTGCCGTTGCCGTTGAAGAGGGCATCGGCTGATACGCCAAACACGTCATGGCTCAGGGACACGACCTTGGCTCGACTGCCACTCCTGCGGGCCTCCAGGAGCTGAGCCAGCCCCGGCCAGTCCATGTCGAGGCCGAAGGTGGTTCCTCGCAGGGCTTTGTTCATTGCCAATGACTTGGCGGTGGCTCGGGAGCCAAGGAGGAAGTGAACGAGTTCAATCACGCTTGATTTGCCGGCGCTGTTACGGCTGTCGGTGTCGGCCGATGACGCGGTCGTGTCGGCGACCAGCAAGTTCAATCCCGCGGTGAACGTCACGGTCTTGAAGCGGGCGTCGTCAGCGCTCAAGCGGCGCAGCATCCGTGCTCCTAGCAACGAGGACGTCCTGGACCAGCTCTACAGCACCCATGGTGTAGAGCACATCCAAGGCCAGGACGAACCAGCCGAACGATACCGGCGAGGTGTGACTATGGCCCGCCCTCCAACTCTTCAGCCGTGACCACGCCTGACTGACCGTGCGCGGTTCGTCCAACTGAATGAGGATCTGGGCCCCTACGGCCAGCAGGCACCGGTCAGGGGCGAGGCCCTTCGTCGGAGTGATCACGCCGACAGCCCGATGTCGGGACGCCAGCCGGCGGGTGGAGCCTCGAAGATGTCGCAACGATCGAAGAAGTGAGCCAGCACGACCAGAGCCGCACGCAAGACCTTTGGCCGCGGCTGGGCGTTGCCCAGGACGTACATCTTGAGCTGCCAGAGCACATCCTCAGGCTCACTCCAGTCCCGGCGCACCTGCTGGTAGTACAGGCGGAAGCCCTCCGCCACTTCGTCATGCTCCAACTCACTCATCGTTCCGGCGTAGAAGGCATCGACGAGGTGACTCTGGCGCTTTCCGCGTCGGAGGTCCTCCCGGTCGGCTCCTTCGATCCGGTTGAAGTCCAGTTTTTCGAGGGGGACGTCAGGCAGAGGCATGAGAGGGTCGGACTCCGTACGCAACTCCTGTAGCTGCTTCAGGAGCGGCTCGAGATCCTCCATTCCGATGCCGAATGTCATTTCCTTGATCGGTATCTCGCAGCGCAGCACGTCCTCGGCAGCCAGCTGGTCAAGCTGCATACACTCCTGCCACAAGCGCCGAGCACCCATCTGCTGGAAGCCCACCGCCGGTGTGCTGGATTCCGCAGTGGCGAGCAGGGACGCCACTTCTGGGTGCACGCCGCGCCTGTCGTTATGGACGAAGACGAAGGTATCGAACTGTCCGGCCCGCTTGGCGATTGCGCCCGCCAAGTCCTTGTTGAACTTTTTGCGGATCTCGTAGGGGTTCACCGTCTGGGGGGCGTAGCAGGCATACAGCTTGCGAGAGTGCAGAGTGAGGCCGTCCGCCGACATGTCCCCGAGGCTGCCGGCGGTTCGTACGTCGAGGAAGTCGGGATACCGCGAGCACATCAAGCGGTGGAAGAAGTCCTCGAACTCGTTCTCGTACAGTTCCGCCATCAGACCGAGGAACTTGACGTGTGCGTAGGCACGTTGCTCGTACTGCATACACCCCCCAAGCGTGCAGATCCCAAGCGTAGCCTCGCATGATCACCCTAGGTACCCCTGCGACCTCAGTGAGTCAATCGCCATGCAGGCTGCTGTCCTCTCCGTCCGGTCCCATTCGCTTTAAGAACCACCAACAGAATGAATCCGTCTCCCACTTGGCGTGCGACAGGGCGGGCTCTGAGGATGAGCAGGTCATTACCCTGCACGGGTGCTTTCATACGATGAGTTGACCCAGCCGGAACGTGAACTGTGGGACGCCTTCCCCGAGGGGCGTCTTGTGGATCTGCGTACGGGCGTGTCGGAGGCGGACGGACCCGCCGCGGGTGCCCAGTGGGGCTCCGAACGCTCTGTTCGCGCAGTTGTCGTGGCGGCGCTGCTGCTCGGCGCGAATGCCGAGCGGTCCGGCGTCGTCGCCGCCTTGCGGCTCGCCGGTGCGCGGATCACCGGCCGCCTCGACCTGTCCGGAGCGGAGATCTGTCACACGTTCTGGTTCGAGGACTGCTGGCTGGAGGAGGCGGTGAGCCTGTACGGGGCCGCGACCCGGACGATCGGGATCGCGAACAGCTGGGTTCCTGGGATCGACGCCGGGCTTGCCCGGATCGACGGCGCCCTCGACCTGAGGCGGTCGACCCTTGCAGGCGGCTCTCTCACACTCATCAACGCCCGGGTGGCCGGGGAGTTGATCCTGACCGACGCCAGGATCTCGGGCCCCGGAGAGTGGGCGGTGCTCGCGGGCGGACTCGTCATGGAAGGCGGCGTCTTCGGCAAGCGACTCACCACGCAGGGCGGGCTGCGGCTGCCTGGCGCACACCTGCCCAAGGGCCTGTTCCTGCAGGGCGCCCGGCTGGAGAACGCGGACGGTGTCGCACTCGCCGCAGGCCATGTGGCCGCCTCGACCGTGGACTGCTCCCAGGGATTCACCGCGCAGGGGACCGTGCGGCTGCGAAGTGCTCGCATAGAGGACCTGCTGACCTTCGAGGGAGCACATCTGAATGGCGACGGCACCGCCCTGGTGTGCATAGCGATGCACGTGGGGGACTTCGACTTCAGGGCCGCCACACCGCCCTCGGGTACGGTGGACCTCCGCTCCGCGCATGCCACTTGGTGCCAGGACAGCGAGCGGGCCTGGCCGGAGGAAGTACTGCTGGAAGGGTTCACGTACGGCTCCATCCGTTTCGGGGAGACAGCGTCCACGGAAGGCGGGGCGGCAGGGGAGGACGGAACGCCTGTGGGAGACACGATGCCCGCGGGGGACGAGGTCGCCAGTCGCCTGGCATGGATCCGCCGGAATCCCGGCTACGCCCCGCAGCCGTACGAGCAACTGGCAGGCTGGTACCGGCAGATCGGCCACGACGGCGACGCGCGCCGGGTGCTCCTTGCGAAGCAGCGCCACCGCCGCAGCACGCTGCATCCTGCGGGACGCATATGGGGTCATCTACTGGACGCCACCGTTGGTTACGGCTACCGACCGTGGTTGGCTGGCGTGTGGCTCATCGCGCTGGCCCTGCTCGGCACGCTGGTATTCGGGGCCCACTCTCCTACCCCGGTGAAGCCCGGAGAAGGCGCCCCGTTCCAGTCCTTCGTCTACACCCTCGACCTGCTAATTCCCATCGGTGGCCTTGGTCAGCGCACCGCCTGGTACTGGACGGACAGCGGCCCCCAGTGGCTGGCCTACGTGCTGATCGCCGCAGGCTGGGTACTCACCACAGCAGTCGTCGCGGGGGTGACCCGAACCCTGAACAGAAACTAGCGGGCGGACGGCGGAACCCGCCCAGTCCAGGAACACGATGATCAACGATCTGGTTGTTCCACTCGGAACCAAGTTGATCAACGTCTGTGGGGGCGCGGAATTGGCACGGCCGAAGCCTTGGGAGGTCAGCGACGAACTGTGGACGGTGGTCAAGCCGCTGCTGCCGAAGGTCGAACGCCGCTTCCGCTATCCCGGTCGCAAGCGGCGCGACGATCGTTTAGTCCTGCAGGGGATCATCTTCGTGCTGCAGACTGGCATCGCGTGGGAACACCTGCCGCAAGAGCTGGGCTTCGGCTCGGGGGATGACCTGCTGGCGTCGCTTGGTCGAGTGGCAGGAAGCCGGTGTCTGGCAGCGGCTGCATGAAACTCTGCTCGCGAGTCTTCGGGCAGCAGACGCACTCGACTTCTCTCACGCAGCAGTGGACTCTTCCCACATCAGAGCCCTCAAAGGAGGCGGGAAGACGGGACGGAGCCCTGTGGATCGAGGCAGGACAGGCAGCAAGCACCATGTGATCACGGACGGCACCGGGATCCCGCTCGCCTTCACCCTGACCGGCGGCAACCGTAACGACGTTACCCAGCTGATCCCACTGCTGCAGGCCGTCCCGCCGGTGCGCGGTAAGCGCGGCAGGCCCCGGCGGCGCCCGGGTGTGGTCCTAGCAGACCGAGGCTACGACCACGACAAGTACCGTCGGCTGGTGCGCGACCTCGGCATCCGCCCAGTGATCGCTCACCGGAACACCCAGCACGGCTCGGGACTGGGTACCAAGCGGTGGGTGGTAGAGCGCGTCTTCGCGCTGCTGCACCACTTTCGCCGTCTACGGATCCGCTGGGAGATCCGCGACGACATCCATGAGGCCCTGCTCAGCCTCGGATGCGTCTTGATCTGCTGGAGGAGGCTCGTGTCATTGCGTTAGGAGTTCTAAGACCACCGCATTCCGAGCGCTGACAGTTCCTCTGCGCGATCGGGTGCCAGCTTCGCGGCCTTCACCCGCTGCTGGCTGATCCACGCGCCGAGCCGGATGGCCTGCTCGCCGACCTGCTCGGTGTGGCTGCGCGGCACTTCGAGGTGCCGCTCCCGCTCGCGGTACTGCCGGGCGGCGGCCAGGTTCTGGGCCCACATCTCGGCGCGGGTGCGCTTGGCCGGTGCCGCGGTGATGCCGAGCACGCTGGTGAGCATCCACTGCTGGGTCGTGGTGAGTATGGCGAAGCCAGCGCGCTGGGCGGCGGCCCACTTACCCAGGTCTTCGCCGTCCGCGACGGCCAGGCCTGCCTTGTCCGGCAGCACGTTGCCGGCCCTGATGTGGTTCCAGGCGAGGCGGAAGAGGCGCTGCCAGTCGATGCCCCAGTTCGGACACCAGCCGGGGTCGATCTCCTCCAGCGCCTGCCGGCGCTCGTCCGACAGAGGCGCTGCGCCGCCAGCCGGTTCGGGCAGGCCCGCGGCCCGGCACCGCTCGAGCTCGGCGGCCCGGCGGGCTGCCGCCCGCTGGTTCTTTCAGCCAGCGGCCCACCGGGTATTCGCCATGAGCGGCGTCTACCGGTGCAGCGAGGCCGACTTCGTGCTCGGCGGCCCAGGAGGCGGCCGCGGCTAGGCCCTCTTCGAAGCCGGCGTCGAAGGACGACCACACCATCCCCAGCTTCTCCAGCTGCGCGGTGCGCTCGGCGTCGAGCCGGCCGGCGTTGTAGTGCCGGCGGCAGTCGGTGACCCACACGCCGAGCGGGAACTCGGCCGGGGACCAGTCGGCGGGGGTGCGGTAGCCGTAGGGCACGCGCAGGTCCTGGTGCTCTGTGGCGTAGCGCTGGGCGGCCTGGATGCCGCGTCGCCAGTGCACCCGCTCCGGGTTGAGCACGCGCAGCTCGATGAACGCGGCCAGCTGACGCGCGTCGCGCGGCGCGGAGAACCGCAGCAGGTCCTTGGCGGATCGGCTGACGGCCGGTGTCTCGTCGCCGTCGGCGCCCTGGTCCAGGTCCTCGTCGAAGTCGGCGGTCTCGTCGCGGGGCTCGGGAACGCGGGTGCGGGAGTTACCCGGGTCGGTGAGCTTCTCGATGCGAGCATCGTGTGCACGCAGCGCGGCGAGCAGCTTGGCCAGGCCGTTGTACGCGGGGGAGGTGAGCATGGCGTCCGGCTTCTCGCCGGGGGCGAGGAATGCCGGCACCACGAGGGTGGCGATCTTCCCTTCGCTGGGGTGCATGCGCAGCGCGCGGCCGACGGCCTGGACCAGATCCGGCATCGAGCCGCGGACGTCCGCGAAGACCACGGCGTCGCATGCGCGGGTGTCGACGCCCTCTCCGAGAACCTTCACGCTGGAGATCAGCTGCAGCCTGATCTCGGTGCTGTCGTCGGTCGTATCGGCGGCGAACTGTCCGAGTACGCCCCGCCGGTGGGCGGGCTTGTGCTCGCCGTGCAGCCACTCCGCCCACACCTCGCTCTCGGCCGGGTACAGGTCGGGGGCCTCGGCGTGCAGTTCGCCGGCCTTGCCGGGCAGTCCCAGTGCGAAGGCCTCGGCCTCGGCGACCCGCTGGTGGAAGGAGAGCAAGCGGCGCAGGTCCTCCTTCGCCGTCACCTTCAGCGTCGCGGCCTGCAGCGCGCCCAGCCGCTTGCCGCGCACCTCTTCGCTGCCGTCGCCGGCGGTGCGCAGTGCCGAATTCAGTGCCGGATCCTGTACGTCGACGACCAGCACCTGGTACGGGGCAACGATGCCCCGCTCGATCGCCTCTTCCAGCGAGAGGTGAAAGGCGACTCTGCCAAAGACGCCTTCGGGGTCGTCCAGCATCGAAGCGACCAGCTCGCCGGGGTCGCGGCGGCCGTCGGCCTCTCCGGCCTGCCACACGCGTGGTGTGGCGGTCATGTAGAGGCGCCGTTCGGCGGGGATGCGGGTGTTGTCGTGAACGACGGCCCAGGGCTTCCCGATCCGGCCGGAAACCCGGTGCGCCTCGTCCACGATGATCAGGTTCCAGAGCGGCAGGCCCGCTGTGTGGGCCTTCTCCAGGAATCCCAGGCCGAGGGAGGCGTAGGTCGCGAACACCGTAGTGCGGCCCGGCCCGCTGGTGAGCTTGGCCAGCTCGTCGGCGTCGGTGGTGTTGGGGAATCCGACCTCCTCTGACTTGAGGGAGGAGACGCCGAAGAACGGCCCGGGCCGGCCGCCCTCGCGCCAGGCTCGGGCGGTCTGCTCCAGGAGGTCGAGCGAGGGGACCAGAACCAGGACGCGGTCGGCGGTGAGCTCTTCGGCGGTGTGCACTGCCACCAGCGTCTTGCCGCTGCCGGTGGCCATGATGACCTGGGTACGCAGGCCTGCCGACGGCAGCGGTGTGCCCGCCGGCAGCTCGAGCTCGCGCACCGTGGCGATGACCGCCTCGGCCTGGTGCTCCCGCAAGGGCTTCAGCATCTTGTGTCTCTCGCTCTCTGCGTGGGATGAGGCTTCCAGGTAGGGGCTGCCGCCGTCCAGCGCACCCCAAGGCTTCGCGTACAGCGGGGCGGGGAGCGGCGGCCGGATCAGCGGTGGTCGCCGACCACCGTGCGGATGTCGGTGAATCCCTCGTCGGCGAGCAGTGGCGCGGCGGCCAGGGTCTGCTCGTACTGCCGGCGCAGGACGGGGGAGGGCACGCGCCGGTTGGCCGGCCGTCGGCTGTTGCGGGCCTCGCACATCTCCAGGCCGGTGAGGAAGACGACGGCCGCGACGGGTCGGCCGTGCTGCCGGGCGTGGTCGACCAGGCCGCGGCGGACGCGGGCTTCGACGTTGGTGGAGTCGACGACTGTGGTGAGGCCACGCGTCAGGCGCGCGGGGATCAGCAGGTCCTGCAGGGCGACCGCTTCCCGGGTCGCGGACTGATCGCCGGCGTCCCCGGAGACTCGCTCGCGCAGCTCGTCCAGGCAGACCACCCAGCTGCTCGGGAACATCGCGGCGAACCGAGACTTCCCCGATCCGCCCGGGCCCACTGGGACCACGAGAGTGCCGGGGGTGAACAGGGCTACCGCCTGGCGCTGTTCGTGCTCAGCTGCGTCCTTCAGGGAGGCGTCCTGGTCGCCGTAGCCGGCCATGCGGACTGGACAGCCCTGCGCCGAGCAGCTCCATCCGAATGTCTCGCGCCGGGGGTTGGTGATGGTCGCGGGCGCCAGGGTCCGGTGCTGGTAGGTGATGTGCACGGTCGGGGCGGTGCCGGTCATCGAGGCCTCCGGGGGCGAGCGAGGGGGCGGGCGGTTTTTACCGCGTAAAAGAGCGGCAGGGGGGCGATCTACTGCGAGGCGGCCCAGGCCGCGTACTCCTGGCGGACGTAGCCACGGGGGAAGGCAGCCCACTGGGCGTCATCGGGGGCGACCGGCCCGGTCGTGGTGCCGTGCTCGGTGTCGTAGCCGATGAGTTTCTGGATCGGCCGCAGGGCTCCGGTCTGCGCCTTCCCGTCGTCGGGGTGGGCGTTCAGGGTCTGTCGGTCGCCGAGCGCGGCGTACCGCAGCAGCCACTCGCGCTGGGGAATCGAGCGCCGCAGCCGCATCAGCTCGTCTGCTTCCAGGTTCAGCGGCGGCGCCGTGGCGTAGGCGACTTCGGGGGAGGGCGGCGAGGCGGGGGTGGTCATGACGGCGGTTGCTCCTGTCGGTTGGTATGTGGCGGGCGGACGTTGTGACCGCCCGCCCGAGGGGTGCCGCGTCAGTTCTGCTGGGTGTCGGCCCGGGCGGCGGCGATGTCCTGGAGGCTGGCACCCAGGTTCAGCGCCCGCTGCACAGCGTTCTGCATGGTGTGCAGGTCGACGATGCTCCTGGTCTGCTGGAGCGTGTCTGCCGCTGCGGCGGCCTGGGCGATGGCGTCCTGCCTGCTCATGTCTGCCTCTCCGTACTTGACCGGGGCTGGGCGGCCACGGCGGTCGCCCACCTAGGAGTGGCGATCAGTTTCCGGGCCCGGCGACGACCCAGCACTTGGTGGCGACGCCGACGAAGTCGATCTGGCGGTCGTCGGCCGTGTAGCCGTAGCGGCAGCTCGCGCGCATCTCCAGCCGGACGACCTCGATGGGCTCGCCGGTCGGCGTCCGCCGGTCCCGGGCCAGCCAGATGAGGTCGTCGGACTGCTCGACGTACACCTGGAAGGGAGTGGTGACGCCCTTGAGCGTCTGCCACTTGGGCTCGGCGGCGGTCTGCTCGGCCTCCGTGGCCGGCTCAGCCGGTGCGTCGTACAGGGTGCCGATCGCGTCGGCGGCTTCGGCCAGGGTGCCGAAGAAGCCGACGACGCCGTTGCGGGTACCGGCCTTCGGCGACCAGGCGGCGAATCGGCCGCGGGTGGGGATGGCGCCCTGTTCGTCGAAGACGACGCCGAGGACGTCGGTACCGCCGACGGCGGGGAGGACGACGTGCTTGTTGGGGTCCAGGTCGTCGACTTCGGTCCGGGTGCTGATGGCCACGATCCCTCCTTCACTGCACGCGGAACCGTTCCGCATACGTCCATTATGCATAGTTCGATTATGCATAGCAATGGAATGCATACTTGGGGGTTCCGGAGAATCAACGATGCGCGCCTGGATGTCCAGGGAGGACTGAGCGCCTGGAGCAGCCCTGACAGGCAGTTAGTCACCGTGGCACGCTGCAGGACCACGATCGGATTCGCTCAGCCTGTCGGTCCGGCGCGGGTTGTGTGGCCGGAGAGCGGCAAGCAGCTGGGCAGGCCCCCAGGGGTGCGCACCCAGGAATCGGTCATGCCGTCGGTCACCGCATCGGTCACGGCAGCGACGCCATCGGCCAGGTGATCGGTCATCAGCCAGTCGGTCACCGCGGCCTGGACAGCCGCGTTGGCGCAGAACACTGACCACTCCGTATCCAGGTGGTGACGTTCCCGCCGGTGATGGGAACGGGATGCTGCACGTCTGGCACGGGACGTCTCACCTCGGAACTCGTGCCATGAACTCTCCTCAGGCGGGCTTACCCGAAGGCTTGCCCAGCTGCCCAAAAGGGCGGGTGAGAGGCCTGCTCAATTGCAGGGCAAGCCCCAAGTGTCGATCGGGGCAAGCCCACCGAGGCCCTGGGCAAGCCCCTCGTGACCGGTCGATGCAATCTCGGGCAAGCCTGCTTCCGGGCGGTGCTTGATGCGCGGCCGGAGGGGGTGGAGGAGTGACCGATGGGCAGGGCAGATCGGCCATGGCCGATGGCCGATGACCGACTACGGTCGCACCGGCCATCGGCCACGGCTCTTTGAATCGGTCACCGTGGCCGTCGGTCACCGGTCACGCGGATCGGCCATGCCGCCGGTAGCCGGGGAATCGGTCACGTCTCCCCGGGACGCGGACAGGGCGGTGGCCGAAGATCAGGCTCGGGCCCTCGGCGGCCGATGCCCTGTGTCGCTCACTTCCGCACGGATGGGAGGCGAGCACGGGCGCCCCTGCTGCGGCGATGCACGACAAGCCAGCGGACGGCTGGTGTGCCTGGGACGGTTGCGGATTCGACGACGATGGGCGGCATGAGCGAAATCGTCTTTCGAGTACCGGCAGGCCCGCATCGAGCAGGGCGCGAACTGCGTGAATCCCCGCGAACACTGGTCGCGGTCCCAGCCGTTGCGAATGCCCTCCGGCTCTCCATGCGCCTACTGGAGGACGCGGCCGATGCCGCCCACGTAGTTGGCGCACTGCTCGAACGGCCCGACGGCCGGGCCGTGATGGACCGCATGTCCTCCGAGTCCGGGTGAGGCCCGGAGCGGTGCCTCCGGGCCTTGGGTGCTCGACCGGTCACCTGGTTTCGCTCCAGGCGCGGATCTCCAGGCCGACGATCTCCGTGCCCGGTTCGATGCGGCCGGTGTCAACCAGCCACTTCTGCACGGCTGCCGCGACGTTACCTCCTGCTGCGTCGACCATGGCCTTGAACTCGCGCCCGTCGAAGCCCTTTTCGCCGGATCCGGGGCCGCCGCGGTTGTCGGCGTAGGCCCGCTCCTCCGTAATGAACGCTCCCTTGCGGGCCCGCACTTCCCGCCGAACTGGGCCGCGTCCTCCACGACTGGGCCGCAGCCTGCTCGCACCGGAAGCGATGTGCTGGCGGCCGGCCTTGGCCAGCGATGACCAGGTCTTAACGGGCTTGCCGTCCGGGCCGATCACCGGCTTGCCCTTGCGGTCGTGACGTCTTCTCGGCCCGGATGCGGTTCTTGCCCCGCACCCGGCCCTTGTATCCGGCCTTGTTCAGCCGCGGCTGGACGTGGCCGGCGGCAGGGCCTTGAGGCTGGCGATGTCGCGGGGCCCGCCAGCCTTTGACCTCCTGGACCACGGCCCGCAGCGCCTCCACCATCCCAAACGCATCGACAAGCGAGCTCGATAGTGGCGAGGGCTGGCTGGATGGGACGCGCGGCTGAGATCACCGGTCAGGGGAAGTCGGATTCTCCGGCAGCGGGGGCGAGAAGACCACCTTGCCGCCTTTCCAGCGCGCCCGGTACTCGCGCTCGCCACCGGAGTGGCAGCACTGCGGATCGGTCGGCAAGTACACGGGATAGGAGAGGGTGACCCTTTCCCCGTCCTGACTCTTGATCGTCGATGCGTGGTACGGGCGCGCGTCGTAGCCCGCGTACTCGTTGCCGTGGAAAAAGAACACGGACACGCAGCGGCCATCGACGCTCCCGGTGCAGTGAGCGTGGATCGCGCGAAGGGGTCCGCGGAGGTTCTTCAGGGTGCCGGGCTCGGTGTCGGCCGTGAACCCCAGGCGCTTGATGCGGAGCACCGCCCGGTCCACGTCGAAGGGCTCCATCACGTCTCCGGAGGACTTCACTGCAGAGGGGCCCGGTGTGCTCCATAAGGAGATGGACGGGCTCGTGGCCGGCCGGGCCTTGTCCGACGACCCGCACGCCGTCACCAGCAGCAGACAGAGCACTGCCGCGACGGCCGGGGCCCCTACCGGTCGCCGCATGCCCTCACCCCCAGCAGGACCCGCTCCAGCATTCCGTACTGCACAGTCATCAGATCCTCCTGTGAAATGTTGCGTGTGACGTGTGAGCACAGCTCGGCGGCCCAGTCACTGGCGGATGCCTGTCTGAGCTGGAAGACCGCCTCCGTGCTCTGGACGAGGCTCTCCTGCCTCTCCTGGGCGGTGCTCAGCGGCACGCTGAGCAGCAGGTGCTCGCCGTCGGGTGACGGCACGATGGCCCGTACGTGAGCGGCTGCCGGCATGCGGGTTTGGGCTGAGAGCCCGCCGGGGCCCCACCGCTCGACCATTCCCCGCCGTACGCTGACGGTCTCGTTTGAACCGGCGAGAAAGGCCGTGGTGCGGGCGGCGTCGGCGGGGACGGCGGTCTCACGGCGTTCGCCCCCGGCATCCCACACCTCCGCGCTCCCGTCCTTGCCGACCAGTAGCAGACGCCGGCCGTCCCTGCTGAAGCGAACGGCGTCCCGATCGGCGAGCGGTGCGCGGAAGCCGGGCACGAGCACGGTGACCCGCCGTCGGTCGCGCAGATCCCAGACTTCCACTCCGCGCAGATCCGGGGTCGTCACGGCGATCCGCTCGGACCCCGGGTCGGCTGCCAGAGTGGTCGCGTACCGGCGCCGGTCGACCGCCGAGTCCTCCCGGAACAGCAGCGCCTCACCCACCTCGCGGCCGGTCCTGACGTCCCACTGCGAGACGGCTCCTCCCACCAGGGCGACCAGGTGGCCCTGCCGAGTAAATCCCAGGCCAGACACCCCCTCATGTGGCGCCGACCCGAGGGGCGCATCCGGGTGTATCCGCCGCTGCACTTGGAGCGAGGGCAGGCTGTAGAGCGTCACTGACTGTCCAGCATCATGGACGGCCAGGGTCTTCTCTTCGGCGTCGAAGGCCAGCCACGCGCGCGACTGGACCCCACTTGCACCGGTGGCGGCGATCCGCCGCCCGCTCGCCGGGTCCCATACCGCGACCGCACCGCCGACACCCATCGTGATCAGATAGCGGCCGGAGGGGGAGAACTGCGCGGCTTCCTCGTCGTGCTGGCCGGTGTCCGCCCCGCCCGTGACGAACATCTCGGCGGTCGCGAGCGAGCCGGGCGCTGGGGCGGTGGTGACCAGTACCTCCGTTCCGCGGGCGAATGCGATGCGGCGGCTCGCGCCGGCCAGGGCGTAGCCGGTGTAGCGGCCCGCGGCGCCGTCCTCGGCCAGTACGGAGAGCCGCTGTCCGGTGGCGGCGTCGTGCACGGTCACCTCTTCGTCCTCGCGTGTCAGCACGACATGGTCGGAGATGCCGACCAACTCGCCGACCAAGTCGCTTTTCGAGCTGCACGGGAGGCTCTGGAAGAGGTGGGGGTCGGGTCTGTCGGCGGAGACGTCGGACAGCCGCCACTTGTCGTTGGCGCATGTCGCGGTCACGGGGCGGGGGCCGGGGACGAACTCGGGCCCTTCGAAGCCGGGGGCAGCCGTCAGGCGGCCGGTGCGCGTGTCCCAGGCCCGCTGGCTCCCCGGGTCGGAGGCCACGACGTGCGTGCCGTCCGCGTCGAAGGCGAAGCCATCGGCCGTGCGCTCGCCAAGCGGTTCCAGGGCCACGGGCCGGGCGGTGGGCCGGTCGAGGTTCCATACCTGGGCCGTGTCGTCGTTCGGAGGGTGCGCCAACAGACGGCGTCCCCTGCGGTCGAAGCGCAGTTCGTCCACCGCCTGATCGGTGCTGGCGGTGCTCGTCGCGGTTTGCAGGGTCAGCAGGGTCCTGCCCGCTCGCAGGTCCCAGATCCTGACGCGGTTGCCGTCGCCGCCCAGGGCCAGCCGGGTGCCGTCGGGACTGACCGCGACGGCCGAGACGCCGTCCATGCGGACGATCAGCGAGGGTCCGCCGGCCGCTCCGACACGCCACACCGACAGCCGGCCAGCACCGGTCCGTACCGCAGCGACCCGACCTAAGTCGTCCAGCGCCGTCTCCGCGACCTCCCCGCCGGCGGGCAGGACGGCGTCGTACGGGGCGTCGGCCAGATAGCGGGCGAACAGGTTGTCGCGTGCTTGCTGGGTGGGCGCGGTGCGCCAGGCAGCGATGGACAGCAGCGCGGCCTTCTCCCGATGGGAGTCCGCCTGACGCTGCGCCTGCTGCACGAGGCCGGCCGAGAACTCGGCGGCCTTGCTGCCGCGTACCGAGTACAAACCAACCCCGGTCAAGGTGCCCATCGCGACCGCCACCGCCGTCGCCACGACGGCCTTGCGGGACCGCTGGCGCCGCCGCCAGTCCAGGCTCGCCCGCAGGTAGGCGCGTTCGCACTCGGGGATGTCGTCCGGCCGCTCGCGCAGCCACTGCTGTGCCTTCCTCAGTTCGGAGCCGCGCATCAGCAGGGCGCGGTCGCGGCCGCTCTGCTCCCAGCGTGCGATCCGCTCGCGCAGATGCTCCTGCCACCTCCGGAAGTCCCGGTCGGCGTCGACCCAGGAACGCAGTGCGGGCCAGTGCTCCAACAGCGCCTCGTGGGCGAGCGAGACCGTCTCCACGCCGTCGGATGCGCGATCGAGGTGCACCAGACGCTGGACGGCCAGTAGTTGGGCGGCCTTCCAGCAAGCGGGGTGCAGTTCCGGGCGACGCGCGGTGCGCCCGGTGTCGACCGGGTTGTCGGCGCCTCCATCGCCAGGGCGGACGAGCTGGACGAACAGCCGCCGCACCTCCTCCCGCACGTCGCCCAGCCGCTCCTTGACGATCCGCTCCGCGTGCGACGCGAGGGCGCCCGCGACGCGGCCGAGCTCCTCGTAGGCGGCGTGACCGAGGACGCCTTGGTGCTGTCGCTCCCACAGCAGGGTGAGGGTGAACTCGAGCAGGGGCAGCGCGCCGGGGCTCCGGCCCGCGTCCGACAGCAGCCGCTCGGCGAGCCGCTCCTCGAACCGTACGGCTCCGTGGAACGAGGCGACCGGGGACAGCACGACGTCACGGAGCTGGTCCTCGGCCAGCCGGTCGACGAGCACCGGCGACGCCTCGCACACGCGCTGCAGAACCGGGAAGCGCCGCATGGCCTTCAGGAAGTCCAGCCGCAGAGCGAAGACCAGCCGCACCAGCGGCCCGCCGTCCGCGGTGCGCCACCCGGTCATGCCCACCAGTTGCTCGACCAAGGCGTCGGCGGCGTCCGGCGAACAGCGGAACAGCACTTCGAACTGATCCACGATCAGGAGGAGCTGGGTCGCTCCGGAGCGGGTGAGCAGCTCCCTGACGACCGGCGCGGCTCCTCCCTCCCGCAGCCGTCCGGCGAGCCGTTCGAGCCGTTCGAGCTGTTCGAGTGGCTCGGTGACGTCGCCCGGCGCGTTGAGCAACGACAGCAGGGCGGAAGCGAGCATGAACTCCGCCCCCAGGGCGGGCTCCGGGACCAGCGAGGCGATGCTGTAGTCCCCGCGCCTGCGCAGCTCGGGGACCAGACCGGCGTGGACGAGCGACGATTTGCCGACCCCGGACACCCCGATGACCGGGACGACCGACGACCTGGTGACCGCCTCGGTCAGCGACTTGATCTGCTCGGACCGCCCGAAGTAGTGGACAGCGTCCTGCTCCCGGAACGACTCCAGCCCACGGAACGGCGACGGCAGCGCGGCATAGCGACGCAGTTCAGGGTGAACCTCGAACAGCACGCCGGCGGTGATGGCGTAAGCCGCCCGCTGGAGGAACCGCCCGTCGGTGGCGACGACCATGCCAACCACGCCCTTGAACCGCTCGTCCCACAGCGGCGTGCCACTGAAGCCCTGCCGGATCTCGCAGGCGCCAGTGCTCTCGAACTGCACCCAGCCCCGGCCGCGGTCGTCCACGATCGTGCCGAGCGACCAGACGCCCTCGTCGTCGCCGTCCGGGAAGCCGAAGGCCCGGAACGGGTGGCCACGCACCGTCTCCACATCCAGCAGCCGCACAGGCTCGGCCCCAGGCGGCGGGTCCTCGTCGAGCGCGAGGACGGCGATGTCGCCCGAGCCGTCCTCCGCGACAGGTACGTGCGTGACGAGCCGAGCGGTCTGCAGGCGGGCCCCCCGCCCGGCAAGCGGAAAGTCCAGATCGACGGTGAGCCCCGCCGCGAGCGGGCTCCGCTCCCGCTCCCCGGCGACGGCCGCCACGACATGCGCGCAGGTAAGCACGGTCCTCGGGCCAGCCAGAAAGCCCGCGCCCTGCGGTGAGGCCCACGCGCCGCGCGACCACAGGCGCGCGATCCCGGGGTTGGGCACAGGTCCGGGCACCGCTACGCCCCCGCGCCCTTAGCCCGTCACGGCGCCGTTGCGCGCGGCAACGACCTGGGTCACCGGCACGGCATCCGGCCGCTGCTTGTCCCACTCCATGGTGAGGGTGAGCGACCCCTCACCAGCGGTCTTGGCGAGAAAGACGCCCGCCTCCGCCGACAGCTTCAGCCCGAGCTCCAGAGTGATCTTGTCCGGCTGCCGCGGCATGTCCGCCACCTTGCCGAGCACCGAGTGCGCGGCCTCCCGCACACTCTCCAGACCCCGCTCCAGCGTCTCCGACGCCTCAGCCACCATCCCACCGGGCCTGGCCACCCTGACCACCGCCTGCGGGCCGCCGTCGACTTCGACCAGCACAGAACCGCCGCTCTCCAGTGGCACCCTAAGTAATTCGGGCATCGAGTCCCCCTCCGCCACATACCGCATGCAATGCGCGAACCCTAGCGCTGGCGAGAGGCGCTCGTGACGCGATCGGCCATTCAGCTCGATAACGTTCCCGGTGAGGCAGCCGTGCGCCGCCTCCTTGTATTTGCCCTTCACTTGCTCCATAGGTAATCACAGCCTTGAGCTGCGGTTATGTTGCCCAGTCCCCGATGCATGGCGCGAGAGTTACTCTCGTGGACCCCTCCGGCGGTCCGCTCAGTACTCGCGGGGCTTCCAGGCGCGGATCTCCAGGCCCACGATGACTGCGTCAGGGTCGAGGCGTCCGGTGGCGGTGAGCCATGTGTGTACAGCGGCGGCGACGTCTCCGCCGGCGGCGTCGACCATGGCTTTGAACTGGCACCGTCGGAGCCCTCTTCGCCTAAGCCGGGACCGCCGACGTTGTGGCCGTAGGAGCGTTCCTCGGTGCTGTCGGGCCGCTTGACGACGTTGCGACGCACACCCGGTGAGTCAGCCATACGGCCGGCGTCGTGCTTGAACGCCTTCTTCTTGGCGCGAACCGTGAAGGCAATCCGGCCGCCGTACCTGGCCGCATCCTCCACTACTGGGTACAGCCGGGATGCTCCCGACGCGATGTGCTGCCTCCCGGCACGCGCCAGCGACGAGGTCCACTCCTTCTCGTCAGCGTTCCCGCCCGCCTGCGGCTCGGCCACGTCAGCGGCCGGCTTGGGCTGGCCGGACGGGCGAAGGTCGGGTGCCAGGCCACCAGCCGGTTCCTTGATCGCCTGTGCGGGCGGCTGTGCCTCTGTGCGATCTTCGGGGCGGCGAGATGGGGTCGGCGGCGGCTCCACGGGCGCGCTGGCGGGCGCCTGGGGGCCCAGAGAGGGCACCAGGGTGACGACGTCGATCACGGAAACGCCGGCGGATGTCGCGAGGCGGTCGGCCTTCGCCTTCTCGTAGGTGCCCAGGATTCGGACCTGCTCGTCACGCGTGTCGCCGGCGCGCAGCGTGCTGCCGGCTTCCTTGGCTTCTGCGCCGGGAGCGCTCGTCGGCCAGACTCCATGGGCCCGGCCGACGATGCCCCCGGAGCGGGCCCCATGACGCCCGGGTCACGCCTGAACCTTGTCCCGGCTCGGACTGCACTGGCTGCACAGCTCTCCCTCGGCGGGAACCGGACGGCCACACAAGCCCTCCAGTCCCTGGCACTCGTGATGGACGCGGCGAGTGGCAGCCTCGTGAATCGAGCGATCCGCCGCCGCGGTCGTGGACCGCTCCGACTCGCCCCAGCCGAAGGCGCCTTCACCGGCAGGATTCTGAGCCGGAATCGCAAGCACAGCCCCAGGGGGACCGCCAGCCTCCAGATCCCGCAGCCGCTTCGCGACGATCGCACCCACCGTGTGAGTCAGCGGAACCGGCAACGGCCTCGAGACGATCACCTGGCGCACCTGTTGCGGGGTGAATCCATGCTCCAGCATGCGACTGACAACAGCACCCTGGTCTCGGAGCACATCCCCAGTCAGCAGCCACTCGGGCATCTCGCTGCCAATCGCCAGCAGCACCTCCACACCCGGGGTCAGCTCGACGGCTTGCCCAACCCCAGGACCGCCGCCGCCCATCCCTCCTTCCCTACCTCCATCCGGTCCCGAATCCCGCGACGCTCCGCCGGCGGAAACGCCCGCCGCGGAAGGACGGAGGGATGGCTGAGGGTTCTCTGAGGGATCAATGAGGGTTAGTGGCTCAAGATGAGCCGGGGGCGGGCTCATCTTGAGCCGGGGGCGGGCCCAAGATGAGCCCGGGGTGGGCTCATCTTGAGCCATCAGCAGGTCAGGGCTGGGCTCATCTTGAGCCAACAGCAGGTCAGAGTCCTGTCGAGGCTTCGCCTTCCGCTGCTTCCTCGGAACCGGCAGATCCTCAGCGAAAGTGATCTGCTCGACGACGTTGTCGTCGTAGACCGTCCTCGGCCGGGCCATCTCGCTCAGCAGCTTGAGATTCACCCGAGTGAGATTGGTGATCGGGTCGCCGGTCACCGGATTGACGCGGCGCACCGAACTGATGAGCCCCTTGTCGACCAGAGACTTCTTGACGCGCTTGACCGTGGCCGCAGACGTCCCGCAGTCGTCGACAAGCCGCTTCTGTCCTGGCCAGCAGTAACCGTGGTCATCGGTCCGATTGCAGTACGCCAGAAGCAACAACTTCTCCGGACCGTCCAGTCCCTGAGCCTCAAAGACCAGACCCATGTGCGCGGCCGTCACTGGGTCGCCTCCATCGAGCCGGACCCGCCGACGGACACTGCGGGCGGCAAACTGTGGACTGCTGTCGCCCACTCGATCCCGGGCTTCCTCGCCACCGAGCATGGCGACGCAGGCGCCCGTCCGTTGTCGTGCACGACACACCTCCTCGTGGATGTTGTGCCATGAACACTTCTCACCGGGGCTTGCCCAACGGCTTGCCCAGGACACGGAAAGAGCAGGTGGGAGGCTTGCCCATTTCGCTGAGGGGTGGGCAAGCCTCGGGCGGGCAGGCCGGAGCTGCCGCATCGGCGAGGGTGCGAAGCGCGTGAGCGCGCGCCCGCGAGGGCGGAAAGGATGTGCAGGTTTGACACTTACGGTCCCTTGATGAGGGAGCCGTGGATCAGCCGATCAAGGTGACGCGGAGCACCACAGTGGACCCGTACTGGGCTTCATCCGGTGACGCCGTCTATTCTGATGGGTAGGTGACCACACGGGCCTCGTGTCCGAGGCACCCGGCGCGGTCACCGCGCTGACCACGACTCCGGTTGCTGCCAGGCTGGGGAGTCGCTTGATGGCCGTTCCTGTGACAGCAGGGCGGCCATTGGTCATTCATGGGGGATGCTTTGTGATCACGGTGAACAGTTTCCTCCTCGGAAGTTTCGGGCGGCTGGGGGACTCACCTAGGTGAGGTAGTCATTCGCGCCAGAATCGCCAGCTCTGCCCGGGTAGGTCATATCCCTCGAGCGGGGAAGGCAGATGGCCCTCGTAACCCGTGCACAGGCACCAGTCGTCGTAGGGGAACGACTGCTCGCACATGTGAGGTCGCACGGGCGAGTGGCACCCGAGGGGACACATGCAGTTACTGCAGTGGAACGGCTCCGACTTGCTGTCCAGCCACTCCTGCACGACCCGCTCCTGTGCGTCGCGCGGCACAGCCCATTCCGTCAGTGGCTGCGGCGCGACACGTGGGACGAGGAAGTGCTCAGATGGCTCTCGCTCTGCCCGTGGCCGTGGGGGCTTCACCCTCCGTGGCGTGGGAACGACGTCTAAGTCGATGACCGCGGAGCGAACTGCGTCACTCGAATCATGGCCGAGCTCGAACCACTCTCCATGACGGCGCTGTGGTGCGAACCGTCTGTGAAGTGCCGCCTCGAGTGCCGCGCCGCCAGGGATAGTGCACAAGACGTCCAGGGGCACGGGCGACATCCGCTGAAGTTCTGCTAGTCGCTGGGTGATCTTGCCAGTACGGCCGATCTTCACCAGCGGTGAGTCGGGGCTACCGATCACGTAGACCACGTCTGCCTGTCCGGTGAGAGGCTCGTTAGCTGACTGGTTGGCCTGAGTACTCATCGCGCTCCCATCCGTCGGCCAAGGAATCTTCGTCGCTGGTCAGTTTTCCCGTGCGTCCGCACGGTCGGCGAGCTCGAGTAGTTCCGAAGGTGCTGAGTCCCCGCTGATCAAGACGAGCTCGCGGATCGCGGCGCGCGCAGCGGTATGCGAGCGCAGCATCTCGGGAGCGAGCTCCTCAGCGCGGAGCAGGCAGTCCTGGGCCTCGCCCGTCTGCCGACGCTGTACGTAAGCCCGGCCCAGATCCATCAGCAGTCGTGCCTGCCGCTCGGCCGACAGGCCGCTGGTGTCGAGGGCTTCTCCGATGTCGATCGCCTCGCCGGCGTCGCCCAGTTCGACGTTGGTGGAGACAGCTTGGATCTCTACGTTGGTCGGGCCGAACTCGAGGTCGAAGTCGTTGCGGTCAGCTTCCAGGGCCTGGGCAACCCTTCTAGCTGCTTCGATCTCGGCCTTGGCGCCAGTACGCCTGCCTGCCCGGGAGTGGATCAGGGCCAGGACGAGGTGCAGAGATCCGAGGATCGAGTTCTCCTCCGGTGTCGGTGGTCGGTTGGCCAGGTGATCACTGAGAGTCTGAAGAGCAGTCCGCGCGGCGTGCTCTGCCTGGTCGAGGTGCTTGAGGCGGACGAATGCATGTGTGAGCCGGAAGATCGCCGCGCAGACCTCGAGCGGCTCGCCAGACGCTTCGGCTGCGCTGATTGCTCTGTCGGCGGCGATCCAAGCAGCATCGGCCTCGTCCTGGCGGACGAAGGATGCCGACAGTGCTTGATAGGTGCGGGCCAGAAGGCGGAGCCCTATCACGCGCTCATCGCCGGTGGAGGTCCTGATTCCGCGCTCGAGCGCCGGGATCAAAACCTGGAGCTCGGCTGTGAGTTCGGCGAACTCGGAGCGGTGTGCCAGGTCCCAGGCGACGTCGACCCGGCTGGCGAGGTCAGCCACTGAGGCGGGCTGCCCATCGTCCACGTCCGCGCTCGGGAGCAGGACGTCCAGGGCTGGATGACCGGAGATCAGCAGTCGCGCCCCGTCCAGGTCGTTGACCGGGACCGCCTCGCGCGGCTCCTCCGGGCCGACCCTCGGAAGCGACGGCTCGAGCTTGTGGAGGGACACACCAAGTTGACCGGCAAGTTCGCGTAGTATGTCCAGCTTCCTCACGGGAATCAGTCCGCGCTCCACCTGGGACACCCAGCTCGCGGACTTGCCGAGGCGCGCGGCCAGGTCTTGCTGGTCAAGGCCCGTCGCTTTGCGGAACTCCTTGACTCGCCGACCGAAGGCACGCTGCTGATCGTCCGTCACTAACTCTCCCGTGCAGATGCAGGCCGCTTGCCGGCGACCTCGTTGAGGAACGTCACTTCGGTGCTGATCAGGTACTGCTCGCGCTCGGCAAGGAACCGCTTGGTGTGCGGCTGTTCCTCGTGCTGGAGGAACGCGTCGCGGTCTTCGTACAGCTCGTAGAAGACGCGGGCGTTCGGCGCGTCGACCGGGATGTGGTTGACGTACACCAGCGTCCCGGGCTCCTCGGCCTGGATCCCCTGCAGGGTCTCGGTAGCTAGCTGGTCAAACGCTGCGGCCGCGGCCGCGTCTCGCGCGGTGAAGCGAACTACCAGGCCGTACGGCATGCGTCCTCCTCCTCGGTGTTGCGGTCACCTTCTCACAACATCAGGCACATTGCGAATACCCGCCGTCAAGCAGTGGAAGCGTTGGAATATTGCGAATCTAGTATTGACTCGCAACTACACTGTGAATAGCGTCGAAGTTAGTTGCTCTGCGGTCCACATGGGCCAAGGAAGCCTCTATTCGGCATGTCCAAATGCCGTCTGAGCTGCAAAAAACGGCCCTCCGGGTGGTCTTGGCAGAGACCCGGAGAGCCGCGCACAGGCCGTCCGATCTGAAGGAGAACGACCCGTGAGCACCATGATTGCAGGTCACCGACCCGCCTCCCAGCCCACTGAACTGGCCCAGGTTGAGGCGTTATTCGAGCTCCAGCTGTTGACCGGTGTGAAGGCCGACCTGTGGGTGGGCGCGCCGGGCGAGACGGCGGACGAGCGGGCGGAGCGCCTGGAGTTCCTGGCCGATGTGATGCTCGGCATCGACGAGGGCGAGGCGACGAAGGCCGGCGAGAAGGCGGAGGCGGCCCGGGTGGCGCAGCTCCACCGGGTGGTCCTCGGTGAGCCGCTCGACGGCCCGGCACTGCTCTTCCGGCAGGCGCACGGCGACCCGGTCGACTGGTCCGAGGCCGACTTCGAGGCTTACGAGAACATCGCCCGCGCGGACGAGCTGCACACCGAGCCGGAGCTGCCGGTCTTAATCGGCAAGGCCCGGGTCGGCATGGGCGCCGCCTCCGCGGCCGCCGTCCGCGAATTGGTTGTAGAGGTGCGGGCCGCATGAGCGCCACGACCGCCACCGACACCCCCAGGACCGACGCGACGAAGGCCTCCCTGGTCTGGCTTCAGGCCGTGGTGACGACTTGGTCGATCACGGGCCTGGTCCTCTTCGGCGCCGCCTGGGTGCTGGGTCTGCAGGCGAGCTGGTGGCAGCGCATTCTTCTCACGCTCCCGGTCGCTGGCCTGGCCTACCTGGACGCCCGCGGCTTCAGCGCCGTGATCGAGATCCGCGCTGGCCTGACCCGCGCACTCTCCGACCTGAACTGGGCGCAGATCCCCCTCGCCGTTGCCGGCGGCGCCTGGCTGCTCGGCCTCATGGCCGAGGCCGGCCAGCGTCTAGCAGTCGGTGCCGTCATCGGCCTGGTCGCCGCCCTGTACCACTACGCCCCGCACGCGGCGGCCCCCGCCGGAGGTACCCGATGAGCATTACCGACTTCCGCACCGCCAAGCGGGAAGACCAGGAGTCCCGGGCCCGACAGGCCCGTGAGGCCGAGGAGCTGAGGGCCCGGCTGGCTCGTGAAGAGAAGGAGCAGGCCTTCAAGCAGGAGCTGGCGCGCAAGGCCGCCGATCAGGAGGCCAAGGACCGCGAGGCGGAGCGGGTCCGCAAGGACCGTGAGGTCGAGGAGGCCGCCGACCTTGCGAAGAAGCAGGCCGAGCTGGCCGCCAAGGAGCGGGTCGCCAAGGAGCGGCGTCGGGAGCAGGCCCGGCGGCGCAAGGAGCGGCGCGAGCAGTTCGTCGCCCGGCTTAACGCGGCGCCGAAGTGGCTGGCCGAGCACCTGGACCTGTCGGCGGCGCTCGCGGTCATGGCGTGCAGCATCGTGCCGGCGCTCATCTCCCAGGCGGCGTCGCTGAAGCCCACGGGCATCGTCGAAGAGATGGGCTGGGTGGGCTACCTGCTGGTCGTCCTGTTGCCCGTGATGCTGGAGTGCTCGGCCTGGGCGGCGACGGCCGGCGAGGCCAAGGCCATGAAGGAGCAGCGCTCGCCGTGGCCGTACCGGGTCGCGATCTACGCGTTCGCCGGCCTGGCCGCGTGGGTCAATTACGGGCATGGTTCGCACGTCGGCGGCGAGGAGTACGGCGTCATCCTCGGCTCTGTCCTGGCCGCCTCGTCCGTGATCCCGGTCATGATGTGGCAGCTGGTCCAGCTTGGCCGGCACCGCGAGTACCGGGAGCTGATGAAGCAGGCCCGCCAGGCTCGCAAGGCCGCGGCGAAGACGCGGGAGCAGCGCAAGAGCGAACTGCCTCAGGTGTGGGCAACTGCCCGGCGGCTGCGGGCCATTGCCGGACATGAGAAGTTGTCCGAGGAGGACGCGTGGCAGGCCGCGTACGGAGTCCACGAGGGCGCCGGCGAGGAGGAGATGCCGGAGGATCTTCTGCGGCTGCTGTCGGCCGACATGCTCGGCCTGCGGGTGGAGGCGGAGGCTCGTCTGGCGGTTGTCCTCGGTGACCTCGCCGAGGCCCGCGCCTGGCGTCGGGAAGCGTCCGCGAAGCTGTCCGGCAAGACGCCCGAGACGGGGCCTGAAGCATCCGTGACCGCGTCCGCGCAGGGGGTCGCAATCCTCCCCACGCGGACCGTCGAGACGTCCGTGACGGGGCTTGTGGACCCGTCTGGAAGGCCCCTGTTGCGGACGGTATCTCCGCAGATCAACCTGTCCGTCCCTCCGTCCGCACGTACGTCTGATATCGCGCCCGCGCGGACGCGCGGTACCGCGGCCGCGCGCACGCGTAAGGCCTCCGGGAAGAGGGCTGTTCGGAAGCTGTCGACGGGTGCGAAGAAGGCCGCCTCGGTCACCGCGAAGCGTGCCTCGGCGGACGAGAACGAGGCCATCGAGCAGTGGATCGCGGACGAGCTGACGGCCGGCCGTGATGTGACGCCCGCGGACGTGAAGACCGAGACGATGCGCCGCCGCCAGGAGCGCAACAAGCGCGCCAGGAGTGAGCCCAGCCGGACGTGGGTCTACGACCGGATCGGCAAGGCGAAGCTGCGCCGACGGAGTGCGTGATGCCAAAGGTCAACCGCCGGTATTTCGATCCGGCCGGCAAGCGGTTCGGGATCCCGACCTGGCCCTGGCGGATGGGGCCGCCCCCGGAGGAGTGGGCCACGATGCGGCAGCTCAAAGCCCGCGGACTCCGGCCGGGCGGCCAGCCGGTCGCCGGTCAGCTCGGCTGGCGGACCCGTAGCGGCGACAAGTTCGCGTACCTCTACCGCGTCGAACTGGCCCGACCGCGGCGGCAGATGACGGAGGCGATGTGGGCGTCGATCCACACAGCGCTGCGGGCCCGCCGGATATGCCCGGCCTGCAAGACGATCCGCGACTACGACATCCCCAAGCGGTACGGCGTCTGCAACGACTGCCCCGGCGGCGCGGACGAAGCGGCCGCCGCCGCGTAAGGCGAAGACCAACCAGCTGAAGAGCGCGAGACGAAACCGCCGGTCTCTACCGACCAAAGCGAAGCCCGGCGCCCGTCTCGCGCCCACCCCGCAGATGGAGGCGTGACCAGCATGACCGAGATCGACACCAGGACGGAAATCGGCAGCGGTGCCCTTGACCGGAGGCTGCTGTGGGACGCGGCCGAGCTGCTCGTCTCCACCCAGTTCGGTTCCCAGTCGATGCTCCAGCGCAAGCTGCGCATCGGGTGGGACAAGACCGCCCAGGTCATGGACGTGATGGAGAACCTCGGCGTGGTCGGCCCGGACCAGGGCTCCAAGGCCCGTGACGTGCTGATCAGGCTGGTCGAAGACCTTGAGCCGGTGTATGAGGCGCTGTACGGCGACGGCCCGACCGCCACGGTGACCGTGCTTCCGTCCGCCCGTCACGCCGAGGCGGCGCCGGTCGACTTCACCAAACCGGTCGCCCCGTCCGCCCCGGTCGTGACGGTACCGGTCGACGAGCCGGAGCCGGAGCCGGAGCACGGCCGCGCGGTGGAGGGCACCGTCTACACCGCCGACGAGTGGGAGCTGCGCCCCGACCCCGAGGGCGACCGCCCCTGGATCAACCCGGCCCTGCGCACCCCGGAAGGCCGCAAGGCCAGGGCCCGCTACATCGGCCGGCAGGCCCGGCGGCGGGCCCGCAAGGCCGCCGCCCGGCAGCGCACCGTCCACGGCTTCGTGCCGCGTGTCTTCCGCGGCGAGAAGCGGATGCGTGCCTGGGTCGTCGGGGTCGAGGGCGCCAAGGCCCGCGCGGACGTCAACCTCGCCCTGGCCACCGTGAAGGAGGCCGACCGCGCCGCGCGCCGCGCCGGCCGCGGCCTCATGCAGCGCGACAAGAAGCGGGCCGCGGCCCAGGCGCTGCAGCTGGAGGCCGGCAAGCAGCTGGTCGTCGCGCAGAGCGCGAAGAAGCACGCGCAGAAGGTCGTCGCCATCCGCGCCGGCGTCACCTACGGCCCGCTGATCGTGGCCGATGCGGCGGCCTACGGCTTCGCGGACGTGTCGGGCTTCCTCGGCGCCCTGGTGCTCAACCTCGTCGGCGCCTCCTGGCTGGGCCGCGATGTCGAGGCGACCGAGGAGGAGCTGGAGAAGCTCGAGCAGATCGAGGCCGGCGTTCCCCAGCAGGTCAGCGTCGGCACGACCCCGCGGATGTTCGAGCAGATGATGCGCCAGGCCCTGACCGAGGACCTGAAGGTCACCTTCTCCGCGCTGCGGGTCGACCCGCACGCGTGGGGCTTCGAGATCCACGTCTGGCTGGAGCGGATGAGCCCGGAGAAGATCTCCGCCGGGCTGGACCTGCTGGAGGCCTGCCTGCCCGGCGTGCGTACCGGCAGCATCCTGCTGCAGCAGTCCGTGCAGTCCCGCAACTACTGCGTCCTTCGCGTGCCCGGCGACAATCCCTGGCAGGCCGTTCCCGAACTCCCCTACCGAGCAGCCCAGTCCATTTCCACGACGGAAATTCACAAGGCCCAGATCGGCGCCGACATGGCCGGCCGTCCCCTGGCCCTGCCGATGTGCCGCACCAACGTCAACGTGGTCGGCGCCAGCCGTTCAGGGAAGTCCACGATTCTGCGGGCCATTTTGGACGCGCTCACCGCGACCGAGGACCAGATCATCATCGGCATCGACCTGGGAAGCGCCGGCTCCGGCTTTGGGGGCCTGCGCCATGCGATGCACGTCGTAGCGACTACTCCGGCCCAGGCGCGGGCCGCCCTGCAGTGGGCGCTGGACATCGGCAAGGGCCGCCCCTCTCTGTTCACCCTGCTCGGCATGGGGGAGAACTGGGTCACCTCCCGCAAGCGGCCCGGCATCACGGTCGTCGTCGACGAGTTCCCGGCGCTGGTCCGCGAGAGCCGCAAGGGCTACTACGACGAGGAGGCCAAGCGGCAGGTGTCCTGGGACCTGGACGGCATGCTCGCCGAACTGGCGATCACCTCGGCGAAGAGCGATGTCACGGAGATCATTGCCGGGCAGGGCGTCACGAAGGAGAAGGTCAAGGACAACACGTGGCTCGTCGAGCTGCCCGTCCAGGTGCTCGCTGCCTGCGACAAGGACGACGTCGTCCAGATCCTCGGTGACGGCATGCTCGCCCAGGGCTGGCGCGCGGACCGGCTCGTGCCCGCCATGGGCGACCAGCTCAACGACGCCTCGGTGGCGTACGTGATGGCCGGCAACGCGTACTGCGAGCCCATCCCGTACCGCGCGTGCTACGCCACCGACGACGAGCTGCTGCGCCGCGGCAAGGAGCGGGCGGCGGCCGGCCTGGTCGACATCGACGCCGAGTCCGCGAAGTTCAGCCGCATCACGCTGAAGCAGCTGATGGACGCGAGCGCCGAGATGTTCGTGACCGGGGGAGAGGCGCAGGACACCGTCCCGCAGCTGATCTCCTCCATCCGGCAGGTCTTCCAGGCGCTCAGCGACCCGAGCGGCCTGCAGCTGGAGGAGATCGCGGCCGGCCTCGGCCGGCTCGACCCCGACCGCTGGGACCTCGCCGCCTTCGACGGCGACGACACCACCGAGCAGGAGGCCGCCCGCTCCGCCGCGCTCAAAACAGCGATCAAGGCCGTGCTCGCCCCCGCCGGCAAGTCCTGGACCACCGACAGCTACCGGCCGCGCCCCGGCGCGGGCACGGTCAAGGGCTACTGCCTGCGGCACCTCAAGAAGATCACAGGCGAGGACGCGGACGGCTCCTGATCGTCCGGAACACGTGAGGAACATGCAGGTCAGGGGCCCGGAACAGCTCAGGAACGCGGGCGGAACGCCTCGAGAGATCGGGAACAGTGTTCCGCCCCCGGGCCCCCGTTCCGGCAGCGTTCCCCCGCTCTGACCTGCAAGTTCCTCCCCGTTCCCGCTCGTTCCCCGCCCGAGAGATCACGGAGTCCGTTATGACCTTCAACCCGCTGCGGCCCAACGAACCGGCCGCCGGCTACTACCGGATCACCGCCGAGCGCCGATTCATGTACCTGCAGCAGGACCCGGCCCACACCCTGCGGACCGTCTGGCAGACCCTCCCCGTCACCTGCCCGATCTGCGCCGCCGACACCGGCCTGACCCTCTGCCACGAGCGCGGCGCCCAGGACGTCGTCCAGGTCCTCTGCCCCGCCGGCCACCTCTGGCCCGAACCCCTCGTCGACCCCGGCCACTTCCGCACCTACGCCGAGCTCCACGGCTACGTCGACACGCAGCCCGAGGCGCTGTGGATCATCGACGCCGGATTCGGCGAGGAGCCGCCACCCCCGACCGACTACGCCGCCGAGATCACCGCCGGCGCCAAGTACGTCGCCAAGTACGCCAAGCGCAAGGCCAAGGCCCGGATCAGGCGCGCAGTGCGTACCCCGATCCGCAAGGCGAAGAAGAAGGCCCTCAACCTCGCCTTCACCCCCGTCTCTGCCGTCCTGCGCGGCGCCTGGAACCTCCAGGCCGGCGGCGTGCCCGCCGACCCGCCGAAGACCGGGAAGTCGGCCGGCACCGAGGGCGGCAGGAAGCGCCAGGGCGAGCCCGAGCTGAAGATCCCCTCGGTCGCCAAATATCGCCGGGCCTACGGCATGCCCGCCCCCGCAAAGGGCCCGGCCTGCCTGGTCTGCGAGGACAGCGGCCGCATCACCGCGCCCGGCATCAGCGTCGGCTGCACCGAGTGCGCCGGCCCCGCCGCCGCGGCGATGGCCGCCGCCGAGCGCAGGGCCGAGCGGGCCCGGACCGGCAAGACCCCGCCGCGCCGCGCCCGCCGGGGCGCCGGCGGCAAGACGACGGGAAGGCGCGGCGGTCGCACCCCCGGCACCGGCCAGGGCGTCACGGTCGACGGGGACAACAACCAGCCCATCCGCGTCAACTCCCCCGCTGGCGGCGGTGGCCCGCTCACCGCTGGCCAGGCTGCCGCCGTTCGGGACGCGGTCAGCTCGGCTGCCTCCCGCAACTCCGGCGGCGTGCACGTCGCCGGTACGAACAACGCCCCCATCACCAGCGTCACCCGTGGGGGCAGCACCCGATCGGGCTAACCGGTAGTCGCCTGAACAGCCAGAACACCAGAAACCCGAACTCGATGTATGCATTCCCTTGAAATGAATACTCGAAGTCTGCATTATTGGGGGTGTCGCAAGCACCCGGGGCGCCCCGCCAGGTCGCCAACTCAGCCGCCCGCCCCGGTCCTTCCAACCCGCACCACCCGCACCCAACAGGAGCAGAAGTGACACAGATCCCGGCAGAGCAGCAGGCACACCCCACGGCCCCATGGCCCGACGACGTCACCGCCCGCTACGCCAACCTCACCGGCGCCACCGTTGACGTTCTTACCGAGCAAGCCCACGTGCGCGCCGTCTGCACCGGCTGCCCGGCCGCCGAGCAGAGCTATCCGCTGAGGGCCCCCGGCAAGCACACCGGTTACGAGCTGCGCCCCGCCCTCGCCTCGGCGCAGAGGTGGGCCCAGGGCTACGCCGAACGCTGCCGCGCTCTGCCCCGCCCCGCCTGAGCCGCCCCGGGGCGCCCCGCCAGGTCGCCAACTCAGTCGGCCGCCCCGGTCCTTCCAACCCGCACCACCCGACAAGGGAGTCCACTTTGAGCACCGAGCAGACCTTCACCGCCACCAACGCCGGCCAGATCTGGGCGGACGTCATCAGCCACGTCGGCACCGTGAACGTCACCGACGACCCGAGCCTCACACACGCCGAGATCACCGTGCGGACCGGCAGCGACGAGGGCACGATCGCCGATGCGGTGCGCAACACCACCGTCCGCGAGCACGTCTCCAACGGGATCAACGTCTTCGAGGTCCGCGTCCCGAAGGTCAACGGCGGCGCCGGCACCGTCATGCAGATCGGCGGCAGCACCTTCAGCTTCTCCGGCGGCAGCACGGGGGTCGGCCAGAACTTCGGCGTCGTTTCCGGCTCCGTGACCGGCATGACCATCAGCAACGGCGACGTCATCATCGGCGGACGCAAGGTCGTCGAGAACGGCCGCGTCGTCGCCGAGCAGGGCACGGTCGTCATCGGGGCTGGCACCGGCACCATCGTCGTCGACGTGAAGGTGCCCGACCTGTCCAGCGTCCGGCTGGAGACCACCAGCGCCGACCTGCGCGTGCGCGGTGACCTCCAGGTCCTGGACATCCGCTCGGTCTCGGGCGACGTCGAGGCCGAGGGCGTGCACACCCTGCGCGGCAACACCACCAGCGGCGACGTCGAAGCCGAGCGCGTCGAGGCACGGGTCGACGTCAACTCCGTCTCCGGCGACATCGAGATCGGCGCCTACAACGGCAGCGAGTTCCGCGCCATCACCGTCTCCGGCGACATCGAGGTCAGCGCCACCCCGGCCGCTTCGGGCTTCTTCACCGCCACCACGGTCTCCGGTGACGTCTCCACGCGCGGCGCCGAGCACCTCCAGCCCCGCGTCAGCACCATCTCCGGCAAGATCCGCCGCCGGTGAACCGCCCCGGGGGCGGCCGCCAGGCCGCCAACACTCAGGCGGCCGCCCCCGGGGCCTCCCGACCCGCAGCCCGCAGCACCACGTCACCGAAGGAGCAGCACGTGGCACACATCTCCGCCGAAGCCGGCCAGTCACGCACCACCGCCGGCACCGCCCGCCGCCTCACCGTCCGCGCCCTGAAGCGAACGCGACGGCTCACCGACCCGGCCGCCAGCGCAACCCTCCTGGTCATGGTCGGCCTGTGGCTCACCCACACCGGCCCGGCCTGGCTCACCACCGCCAACGACTGGACGGTCCTGCTGTACGCCGTCGCCGTCCTCGGCACCAAGACCACGACCGACGCCGTCGCCGAGTACGTCATCGACCTGATCGACCCCGACCGCTGGGACGGCGACATCACCTTCGAGCTCGCCGAGGGCCTGACCCAGCTGCGCGCCGACATCGACAACGGCGCCGACATCGACGACGTCCTGGACAGCCTGCGCGCCAGCAACCTGGTGCCCGAACTGCTCTCCACGCTGCGGAACCTGGCCGCCGAGTACGCCGCCCGCGGCGACGAAGACGAGACCCAGCGGCTGCTCGCCGCCGTCCTGCATCTGCGCAACGCCGACAAGACCATCGGATACCAGAGCGAGCTCGACGCGCTCGAGGCCGGAGGCACCTACCAGAAGTACCCGCGGTAGTTACGCCCCGGGGACGGTGGCCAGGTCGCCAAACTCAGCCCACCGTCCCCGGGCCTCCCGACCCGCTCCAACCGGAGCAGGGGGCCGGAACCATCGTCCCTCATCACCGCGAGGAGCAGAACCATGACCCCCCGATCCGAGGACATCGCAAAGGCCCGCGAGGACCTGAAGAAGACGCTCGCCGCCGCCAAGGCCAAGCGAGACAAGATCTTCGAAGAGACCGAGAAGGTCCGCGAGGCCGCAGAGGCCGAGATGTGGAAGACGGTCAAGACCGAGCTGGACGGCGCGTACCACGGTGCCCGCACCGACGCCGTCGAAGTCCTCGGCGTCACCCGCGACTACATCCTCAAGCAGACCAAGAAGTACAGCTAACGCACCCGCCCCGGGGCCGGCCGCCAGGTCGCCAAAACTCAGCCGGCCGCCCCGCTGATCTCTCCCTGACCCGACCCATGCCCAGACAGGAAGGCCTCGCCATGCCCGCCTCCGCGACCGCGACCGCTCCGCGGACCTTCTGGTCCGAAGCGGCCCTCGCCGCAGCAGTCGACGCAGCCTTCGCCGAAGCGATCGCCGAAGAACTGGCCGCCGCACTCGCCGACGCCGCACCGGCCAGGCCCGCCATCGTCCTCCCGGACACCGACACCCTCATCCGCCAGGCCGGCATCGTCACCGGGCCGTGCCCGTCCGACCCGCGCACCCCCTCCGCCACCGGCCGCTTCCTGAAGAAGGCGTCGATCATCACCGCCCGGGCCGCCTGGTGGCTGCTCAATCACACCACCCTCTGCGCCGGCGTCCTGCTGGTCGGGGCCCTGCGCGTCACCTGGCACCTCGCTGCTGAACGCCGGCCGAGTCCCGACCGGGCCATCGCCTCAGCCGACTTCCTGGAAGCCACGTCCGAGCACATCAAGACCCGCGGCTGGACGCAGTTCGTCATGGAGTCCCGCCGAGGCGTGTGCATCCTCGGAGCCGAGCGCGACCTGATCCGCTCCGGGACCGGCACCCGCGCCACCGCCTCCGAGGCCAACGGCCACCTGCTCGCCGTCACCGGCGCCCGCTCGGTCCCCGGCTGGAACGACCAGCTCACTCGCACCGAGGCGCAGGTCCATCAGGCGCTCCTGGTCGCCGCCGCCCGCGCACGCGCCGCCCGCTGACCCTCCACCTCCCGCTTCCTATCCGGAAGGCCTCGTCATGCTCACGGTCACCAGCGACAGCGTCTCCTACTTCCAGCGCCGCCTCGTCAAGCACACCGAGTCCATCGCCCCCGACGCCGCGCGTCTGGTCGCCGGCCGCTTCGGCGCCCTGCCCCCGGTGCAGCTCGTCATGGTCGGCGACCCCAACCGCTGGTCGGCCCTCACGGCCGAGACCGAACTCGCCCTCGTCCCCGGGGTGCCCGACCGGATCCAGGCCGCGCACCGGCGCGAGTGCCGCCGAGGCCGGCGCAGCAGGTACGGCATCACCGTGCTCGGCCCGAACGGCGTGGTCATCCCCATCAACCTGCGCAAGTCCCGCACCGAGACCGACATCAACGCCACCGTCGTCCACGAGCTCACCCACGCCCATCAGCTCGGCAACGCCCAGGCCCGCGCCCAGCACATCGCGTACCTGCGGCACTGCTGGGACGTCGAGAAGCTGCCGCGCCGGCAGGTCAAGCAGTACGAGCGGCTCATCGACCGCCGCGAGGTCGAGGCCCACGACGCCGAATCCCTCGCCTCCCGCCTCCCCGCCTGATCCGCCGGAAAAGGAGTGATGACCATGCGCATCCGACTCCCCTGGATGACCCGCACCGACCGCGCTCGCTGGCGCGCCGCCCGCTCCATCGCCGACCTCGGCCACCTGACCGCCCTCTGGCTCGAAGGCGAGGTCGCCTCCCATCCCAGCTGCGCCACGCCCAACTACGGGCCGGACGAGGAAACCGCGCACCTGGTGCCGGTCCTGGCGGCCGCCAACCGTGCCGGCTACCTCACCGACAACTCCCAGCCCGGCCTCATCGAGCGCGGCAGCCACGGTGACCTGTGGGAGCAGCGGGCCGCCGTGTCCGGTTGGATCGACCGGGACAACCAGCAGCTGGTGCGCCGCACCACGATCGCCGCGCGGGACGCCGGGCTGCTGGTATGCGTCGACCACCCCGGCTCGGACATCCCGCTAACGAAGGTCGACGGGCAGGACTACACGATCTCCGGTGCGGTCCTCCCGGAGTACCTGCGCGTCCTGTGGCCGGCGCGCCTCATCGACCGCGACCTGTTCACCACCCTGACGAACGCCGCCTCGGTCACCGTCGTCGATACCCAGTACGGCCGGGACAGCCTCCTGTGGCCCGTGCTCACCGAGGCCCTGGCCCACCAGTTCACCGCCCAGGTGACGCCGACCGACATCCGCCGCGACGGCACCGCCTTCCCCGCCGGCAGCCGCATCGATCTGCCGCACCCCATGCCCCAGCTGCCCTGATCTGTCCACCCGGCCGTGTCGCCCGGTCCGCAGGCCATCGGCCCGGACGACGCGGGGGACCGGACAGCCCGGCCCGCAACCGCTACCAGAAACGGAGCACTTCGTGACCCCGACCACCCTGACCCGCACGGCGCCCGCGGCCCCCACCGACCGCAGCGACCTGGTCCACGACATCCGCCTGCGCACCGCCGCCGGCACCCGCAACCCCACCCAGGACGTGCCGCAGCTGCTCGCCCACATCGAGATGCTGGAGCAGCGCCTGGCCGCCGCCGAGGCCGTCTTCCCCGGCATCACCCAGCTCACCCCCGGCGAGCCGGTCGAGCTGACCATCTACCGCGCCGAGTACGAGCACGGCCAGCTGCCGCTGGGCCTCTACACCAACCGCGACGCCGCCCGCGCCCACGGCGAGGACCTCCGCACCCGCGAAGGCCTGCCCACCGGCGCGATCCTCACCTGGATCCCCGACTTCGGCGACGCGGAGGCGATCGAGGAACTGGCCGTGTTCTACCCCGGCGAAGGCGAGGAGATGGAGGAGGACAGCTCCACCGGCTACCTCTTCACCCCGCTCACCATCACCGCCGTGTACGACCCGGAGGCCGAGGAGTGATGGGCCCGCGCACCGTGTGGGAGATCGACGTCCCCATCGAGCACCGGCAGGACAAGACCCGCAAGGGCGTCCACATCTTCACCGGCCTGGCCGAGAACGGCAGCGACGCCATCGCCTCCGCCCTGCGCGCCTGCGAGATCGCCCAGCTGCACGCCATGTCCGGCCGGCCGATCCCCGCCGGCACCAGCCGCGTCGACTGGTCCGCCCGCGGACTGCGCCCCGACTGGGAGCTGCGCTGGGACCGCGCCGAGAAGAAGCAGATCGTCTTTTGACTACGCCCCGGGGCGGCCGCACAAGGCCTGAGAAACCGCCGGCCGCCCCGGGCCCCCTCACCCCGCAGCAGCGGAGAAGGAGAAACCCCATCATGCACGCCCCGACCGTCCGACCGCAGCGTCAGCAGGGCACCACCGCCGCCATCATGCGCGCCATCGCCCGCCGCAGCCCCCGCCTGAACACCACCGCGGAGTCCGTCTGCGAGCGCGAGCAGTGCTTCGTCGCCTGGAGCGGTGAAGAGGCCGACTGCTGGAACTGCGGCATGCCCGCCACCCTCCGCAGCACCCGGCGCGGCTCCGCCCTCCAGCGGCTCCTGGCCGCCGTCGACGCCCACACCCCCCGCCCCCGCAACTCCCGGAAGGCGGCCCTGGCATGAACACACTGAAGTCCCTCACCGACCTCATCGGCGCCCAGGCCCTGGGCGACCACCTCACCGCCGCCGTCCAGGACCTCATCGACCGCGAGCAGATCGACCGCGCCGACGCCTACCAGCGGATCACCGACGCGGCCGACGCCGGCGCCCCGGCCGTCCTCGCCGCCACCCGCCAGATGTGGGTCCGCCGCGACGACGTCGACCCCGAAGAAGCCCCCGCCCGGCAGCTGTACGTCCTGGAGCGCACCCACACCGGCGTCTTCGTCACCTTCGTCGACATCGACCAGGCTGCCGACGACACCGACGACGGCGAACACGCCAACGTCGTCCCGGAACTACTCCCGTACAACGACCACTCCCTCGGCGCCGAGCTGCCGGTCGAGGTGCTGGAGATGTACCGGCTCGAGGCCTGGGAGCCGTTCGAACTGCTGCTGCCGACCGTGGGCGGCATCGACAACGTCCGGCCGCAGGGGGAGCGGAAGTCATGACCACCGCCCCGCCCCGCCCGAGCGTGACCGCCTGCCGCCAGTGCGCCGGCCGCCCGGCCGCCGTGCTTCAGACCGTCTCCGCCAACAGGCACGACAACACCCGCATCGCCGACCACCTGGCCGCCGAGCCCGGCGACGGCGCCCACACCCACGCCGACCGCGACGGCGACATGCACGTCGTCCGCCCGATCGGAACCACCTCGTGAGCGGCCGCCTCGCCCCCTTCCCCCGGTTCACCGGCGCCGAGCCCTGCCAGGCCCCGAACTTCGACCCCGACTGGTGGACCAGCGACGACTCCACCGACCGAGCCGCTGCTCAACTGGCCTGCCGCCGCTGCCCCCTCGCCACGCGCGAGGCCTGCCTGGCCTGGGCCATCGACCACCCGACCGCCGCCGGCGACGCCATCTGGGCCGGCACCACCCGCACCCGGCGCTCCCAGCTGCGCCGCGAATTCACCACCACAGCCCCGAAGGAGCCGAAGTGAACGAGGCCTACCGTGCTGCCATCGTCGACATGCTGAACAACGGCGCCACCGCCGACGACATCCGCGCGCAGCTGCCCGACGTGACCGTGGGCGAGATCGCCGCCATCGCCGAGACCAAGGGACTGACCCGGGCCCACGCCAAGGCCGGAGCCGCCCCGATCCCGGACGTCGACCCGCAGCTGGCGCTCGCTCTGGCCGCCCTGGCCTGGGGAGAGAACAGCCACACCGCTCGCCTCCGCAACCTGGCGGCCCGCACCCGCGCCGGCCTGACCGAGCTGCAGCAGCTGAAGCGCGACGCCTCCGCGATCGAGGCGGCCGAGAAGGAAGTCGCCGAGGCGACCCAGACCCTGACCAAGGCCCAGGCCAAGCTGCGGCGCCTGAAGAACGGCGGCAAGGCGACGAAGCCGGCCGCCAGCGCCAGCGGTCAGTCGCTGGACGACAAGCGCCGACGTGACGAGGTCCGGGCCTGGGCCCGCGCCCAGGGAATGGCCGTCTCGCAGGTCGGCTCCATCTCCAAGGACGTCATGGACGCCTGGAACAACCGGGACGGCAAGGCGGCCGTCCCCGCACAGCGCCAGGCCGGGTAACCGATGGCCGCCTTATCCGCCGACGCGGACGGCGGCCAGCCGCTCACCGGTACGGGGCGGGGTCACCCTGCTCCGTACCGGCGGCTGCGCCGGCTGCCACCTCCACCACGACCGGGCCCACCACCGCGTCACCGCCGCGCTCACCCGCGCCGCCGACCTGGCCGCCGCCGGGCAGCTCGCCCTCGAAGCGGTCGGCGACCTGGCTGTGCCGACCGAGCCGGTCCTGCCGCCCGCCCTCCCGGCCGCCCCCGAGTCCGTGTGCGGCGAGCCGCTGCCCTTCTTCACCCACTCCGACCGCACCGAGACCACGACCAGACCACGGAGGTCCACCCCTGATGGCCCGCATCACCGCCACCATCAAGCCCGTCCACGCCGACGGGACCGTCTGCACCCACAAGGTCACCACCACCGGCAAGCCCAAGGAAGTCGGCTGCACGGGCCGGAGCGCCTACCGCGCCACCTGCTCAGCCTGCCCCTGGACCGAGCAGAGCCCCACGAAGGCCGCGCTGGAGTACGTCCGCGACACCCACCTGCGCAGCCACCTCACCAAGCCCGCCTCCGCCGCTGTCTCCGCCTGAGATAAGGACACCCACACCCATGAAGCTCCGCCTCGAATACGCCCCGTTCGCCGCCGCCGTCGCCGACGCAGCCCGCGCCCTGCCCGCCCGGCCTCCCGTCCCTGTCCTCGCCGGCCTCAAGCTGGAGGCCGCCGCCGGAGAGCTGACCGTCGCCGCCTTCGACTACGAGGTGTCCGCTCAGGCCGGCCTGGCCGCCGACATCACGAAGGCCGGCAGCGTCCTGGTCCCCGGCCGCCTGCTGACCGACATCACCCGCACGGTCAAGGGCAAGAGCCCGATCGACCTCGAACTCGTCGGCCCCCGGCTCGTCCTGACCTCCGGCAGCACCCGCTACACCCTGCACACCCTGCCGCTGGAGGAATACCCGAGCCTGCCCAAGCTCGGTGAGGCCTCCGGCACCGCCGCCGGCCGCGACCTCGCCCACGCCGCCGCTCAGGTCGCCGTCGCCGCCGGCCGCGACGACACCCTCCCGATCCTGACCGGCATCCACCTCACCGTCGCCGACGGCAAGCTCACCCTCGCGGCCACCGACCGCTACCGCTTCGCCGTCCGCACCATCGACTGGACGTCCACCACCGACATCGCCGAGGGCCAGACAGTCATCCCCGCCAAAGCCCTGCTCGACTCCGCCAAGATGCTCGCCGACGCCGAGCAGGTCGAGCTCGCTCTCCCCACCAGCCAGGGCGTCTTCGGCATGGCCGGCCCCTCACGCAGCACCACGATGCGCACCCTGGAAGGCCAGCTGCCCGCGTACAAGAACCTGTGGCCCACCGAGTTCGAAGCCACCGCCCTCGTCGACAGCGAGGAACTGACCGCAGCCGTCAAGCGCGTCGCCCTCGTCGCCGAGCGCGGCCAGCCCGTCCAGCTCCACTTCGGCCAGGGCGCACTGTCACTGAGCGCCGGCAGCAGCGACGACGCACAGGCCCGCGACCGGATCGACGCCGCCTTCGACACCGAGACCGGCGCCCCGCTCACGATCGCCTTCAACCCCGCCTTCCTGCTGGACGGCCTGGGCGCCAGCGACGCCGACGCCATCAAGTTCTCCATCGTCGGCCCGACCAAGCCCGCCCTGATCACCGGCGCCACCAAGGACGGCAGCGACCTGGGCGACGACGCGCTCAACTACCTGCTCATGCCGATCCGGCTCTCCAGCTGACACCGCCCCGGGGCGGCCGCCAGGTCGCCAAGCTCAGCCGGCCGCCCCGGGCCTCCCACCCACACCGAGACGAAGGACCAGCGTGACCATCACCGACCACACCCCGACCACCGACACGGCCCCGACCACCCACCCCGCCTACGACCCCGCACCCTCCATCCCGCGGCTGCTGACCGAACTGGTGCAGGCAGAGTTCTGGACCCGCTACGCCACCGTCCGCGGCGCCACCGAGGCCTTCCACCCCGACTACATCGCCGACCGCAAACGCACCACGCTGCTGCTGCGCGCCGTCATCGCCGATCTCGTCGCCCTCGCCGACCCGCCCGACACTCACCACGCCGCCCAGGCCGCGGCCGCCGCCAACGCCCTGCGCCGCGCCGACTGGCTGATGCCGCTGCCGGCCGCAGCCGCGCGCACCTGGCTGCGCGGCCAGTACCAGCAGCACACCGAGCACGACGACCCGCACCCACCGAACTGCCCCGGCGGCTGCCAGGGATCGGGCTGGGCCATCGAGCCTGTCATCTGGCAGCACGACGGCATCCCCGTCCACGCCGAACCCGTCACCTGCCTGCGCGGCGAGGACGACGACCCGCACGCCGCCGACTGCACCGGATGCCACGGCACCGGCAAGCAGTACGACGCCGAGCGCAGCGAGTACACCCTCTGCAGCGCCTACACGCCCGACCCCGCGTACGAGCCCACCCCGGGCCACCACCCCGACGGCCCCTGGAGCAGCGCGGCCGGCGACTACAGCGACGAACCCCCCTTCTGACAGAGCCCTCGCCCTGTCGGCGACCGCCGGGCCGGCCCGCCCACAACCGGCCCGCCCGGCCCGTCCGGAGAGAAACCGATGACCCTTCTGCCCCGCACCGTCTACGTCGTGGGCTGCGACAGCTGCGGCGCCACCTACTACGTCCAGGGCCCCGACGAGGACAGCGATTATGAACTCACCCTGCCCACCCCCCAGCTGGATGCGGCCTGGGCCCGGCGCATGACCGCCGAAGGCTGGATCGCCACCACCCGGCACCTGTGCCCCGAATGCGCCAAGGCCCGCGGCACCGCGTTCGTGGAACGCCTCGAGCTCGAGCGCACCAACATCCCCCTCTTCGACCTCCCCGTCCACCGCCCCGCCCAGCGCGAAGGAACCGACCCGTCATGACCTACGAGCAGCAGCTCCGCGACAAGTACGCCGCCGCCCTCCACACCCACACCAGCCAGATCTCCGACGGCGCCACCGCGGCCGCTGTCCTGCGCTCGCTGCCGGTCCAGTACCCGTCAGGCCGACCCACCGTCGTCTGCCTGTGCGGCTCCACCCGCTTCTGGGACGAGCTCGCCGAGACCAACTTCCGCGAGACCGCCGCCGGCCGCATCGTCCTCGCCCCCGGCTGCGACATGAAGAAGCCGCACCCGCTGTGGAGCCACCCGCAGCGCGCCGAAGAACTCAAGCAGCAGCTGGACGACCTCCACCGGTGGAAGATCCGCGCCGCCGACGAGGTCCTGGTCGTCAACCCCGGCGGCTACATCGGCGACTCCACCCGCGCCGAGATCGCCTTCGCCCGCGAACTCGGCCGGCCGATCCGCTACACCGACCCGCTCGGATACGCCGTCGTCCTCACCCGGCCCGGCCTCGACCCGGTCCGCATCGGCCCCTACGAAAAGGAGCACCACGCCGAGCAGATGGCTGCCGGCCTGCGTGGCCAGACGTACAACACGCAGCACGTCGAAGGAACCACGTTCGACGTCGATGACTACCGCCCCGAGGTCGACCACCTGGCGCCGCGCGTGGACGCCGACCCGTACGCGCTCGCCGAAGTCATGGACGACGACCAGGGCGGCGACGGCACCGGCTGCAACTTCCCCGACCTCTACGCCCGCCTCGTCGCCCAGGAAGGCCACGACCGCGCCGCCGAGCTCTGGGGCAAGGCCTGCCACATCTACGACTACCTGCGCCACGGCCCGGACGGAGACCAGTAACCGCAGCACTCCATCGGGCACGGCCAGCGCCTCCTCGCGCTGGCCGTGCCCGTCGGCGCACCCGGCACCGAGCCTCATGGCTCGGAGCCCAGTTGGCGACCTCCGAGCGTCACATACGGGCGCCACCACCCCATAACAAGGAGGAGACGAGACAACAAAGGAGGAGACGAGAGAAGCCAGCCCCCGCACCTATCAGCGAGACAGGCCCTATCCAAGAGCCGTCGGCCGCGAAACCGCAGGCCACAGCCCTTGAATGGGGCCTTAGTGCTGACCGGAGTGACGGGCGTCGTCGCGGCTTGCGCCACTAACCCCCACCCCCGCCACCATGCTGACCGCGCCTCAGCGAAGAAAACCGGCGCCTCCTACTGTCTCGCTCCCACCCCGCGACGCAAGGGACGGGAGCAGTCCATGCTCCGCCACCGCATGCCGCCCGGGCATGCCCCGATCCGAAGTGAAGGAACCCATGGCTACCGACCCCAACACCCCGCGCGACGACCAGCACCAGGACGTGCGTCTCTACCTGCTGCTGCTTACCCTCCTCGTCGGCCTGGTGATCGTGGCAGGCACGGTCTACCTCAGCTATCAGCATCCGAAGCTCGCAGCGCCCATCCAGGCCGGCGGATCCGTGGCGGCCGTCCTGGCAGCCTGCGGGGCCATCGCCATCAAGAGGAGGTGACCTGCCAGCCGGGGGGAACAAGCAACCGGCACGTCGCGCGGTGGACGCCCGTCGCGGCTCGAAGGTGGCCCGGCCGGATCCAGCGCAGAGCCTGGGAACCGGCCGCGCCACGGCGAGGCTGCGGCGGCCCCGCTGCTCTCCTGGGTTTTACGGCGTAAAGAACGGCCACTCGCAGCAACGTCCCCAGCCTTCCCTACGAGCGGCCCGCCGCTCGCTGCTGGAGCAGGTACTCGCCCACGTAGACTCGCCGCTGCAGCCAGCCCTCCTGACCCGCGACTCCGACGAAGCCCAGCTGTGGCACGACCTGCTACCCGAAGCCGCCGGCACAGAAGGGCTCGTCATCAAGCGACTCACCCAGAGCTACCCGCGCCGCGAGCAGCACATCTGGCCCAAGCTGCGCCACACCGAGACATCCGACGTGGCGGTGGTCGGCTTCACCGGCCGCCCGGACCGCCCCGTCGTTACGGCGTCACTCTCCACCGCGCTGCGCCAGCAGCTCGCCCCCGTGCTGCCGGCCCTGGCCGAGCCCGCCCAGACCCGGATCGGTGAGACGCAGTACACCCGGGTGCGGCCCGGCCTGGTCGCCGAAGTCGAAGAGGGCACCACCCGGCACTGCCGTCATCCCGCGGGTGGTCCGGCTGCGCGCGGACGTCTGACCTCCCAGACGACGAACTCTGTTCCGCGGAGCGGAACGGAGCCCAGTCCCCTAAAGCATGTCGGAAGGGGGTAGCCTTGCCCCGACACATAAAGCTTGACCGGCCCGCTGGGTCCCGGTAGAGCCTTAAGAGTCGAAGCGTGCGGAGCGACTGCCTGCAGCCACCCGAACGCAAGAAGGCCCGGCCCCGGGTTGCAGCCCCAGAGCCAGGCCTCATGCAGTTACCGAGCCCGGTCGAGCATCAAGCGACCGGGCTCGCTGCATGTGCAGCAGCCCGTCGACCGCGCTTTCGGGGTGAGCACTCAACTTTCGCTGAGCGAACTACCTCACCAGGGCGATGATCGCCACCAGCAGACTCGCTGCCGCCAGGAAGACCTGCCACTTATCCGGCTCGGGCCAGTCGTCCCTGCCCCGCTTGTCCCATGGGGCGCTCATCAGCACCACCTCACTTTCCCCTCCCGGTCCGGCACCTGGTGGTTTGGTCCCGGGGGTCTGTGAACTGGCGGCCCGTACCGCTCAGTTCGGGAGGATCGGCGAAGCACGCTCAGAATACCTTGTTTTCTAAGGGAGTTATGGCCTAGGCCGCTCCTTGTGTCCGGTAGATTTGAGAAAAAAACCCCCATTCGAAGGTCGAGGTAGGGGTGTTCTCACGAATCACACGCAGTGCACGCTGTCCGCCTATGAACTTGCGGGGAGCATGCGGGCAAAATTTTTTCTCCTCGCTGCCGCCAGCTCTACCTCGAACCGGCGGACGTATCCCTTCCGGTTCCTGTGCCCCCTTGTTGAACGCCCATTGCTGGCTCATCGGGCCCTAGCCTCCCTGTTTCGCTTGGGGTGGCTGAGCTGGTGGATCCGTGATTTCGGTGGCTGGTCGCCGTGCGGGCAGGGCTGTGGCCCGACGCTGGGGTCGGGTGCTCCAGGGGTTCCTCGGGTTGTGGGTGGGCAGGGTTTGTCGCGGTTCAGGTGGCTGGTCGGGGCAGGGCCGCGAGCCGGGTGAATGCGCTGGTCAGTTCGTGACGCCAGGGCCAGGTCGCGGCGATCCGCAGGCGGAGGCGGCGGCCTCCGCGGGTGATGCGGGCGGCGGCGTGCAGCAGCCGGTAGCGGAGCTTCTTCGGCTCGGCGGTGGCCAACTCGCCCTCCAGTAGGAGGGTTTGGGTCCAGGCGAGCAGGTCGATGCCGGTCAGAGCCAGTTCGAGCCAGGCGGCGTTGATCGGGAAGTGACGGGAGGGGAAACGGCCGAAGCCGGTGGATTTACCGCAGCGGATGCGGTCCTCGACGCGGGCGTGTGCACGGTGACGGACCTCCAGCTGCTGCACGGATCCCTCGCCGTAGGCGGTGTCGGTGAGGAAGACCTGGTGGCGCATGCCTTCGTCGAGGTCGAACAGGGAGAGCTGGGCGCCGGGATGCGGACGCTCGCGCCGCACCAGGATGCGGGTGCCGTCGGGGTAGCCGTCAAGGTCGACCGCGCCGGTCAGCTCGGCGACCTCGGCCCCCTCGCGCAAGGAGCCGTCCTGTTCCAGCGCGGGATGCCAGAGGTGGTCGGGCAGGGCTCGGATCGCGCGGCGTACTGGTTCGGTGACGGGGTGTCCGACGGTGAAGGAGGCGTGGATGCCCCGGTCACGCAGGGTGCGTATGTGGTGCAGGAATGCCTTCGCGCCTCCGGCGCTGTCGGTGCGGATGAGGATGTCGGTGCCGTGGCGGTGGGCGTCGGGGATCTGGGCGAGCGCGGCATCGAGGACGGTGATGTGGTCGGCGGCGGTGTTGGCGCCGGCGTTGCCCGGCCGTAGCTGTCAGGCCAGGGCTTCGCCGGTGTTGTCCAGGAAGCACAGCAGCGGGTGGTAGCCGAATCCGCGCTTGTAGGTGGCGGCTGCGTGCTCCTTGTCCGAGTGGCAGGTGATCAGCGTGGCGTCGAGGTCCAGGACCAGGCCCGGCAGGTCGCACCCTCCAGCGCGGGCTGCCGGGATCCCTATCCCGGTCTCGGCGGCCTGCAGCCAGGCGACCTCCCGGGCGGCGGCCCTGGCCGAGCGCAGGCGGGCGAGTGCGGCTGAGTCGATGCCGGCCAGCAGTCGCCAGGCGGTCGGAGCGGAGGCGACGGGGCCGAACACCTCCGTTTCTGGTCACGCAGCACGGCCAGGTCCGCTATCGCCTCGCCGCCGTCGGCGAGCATGACCGCCAGATCGACCGCGATCCGGCCGGGGTCGTGCCCGGTACCACGCGGTCGCAGTCGACGCAGCGCGTCTGCGAAGGCGCTGGTCAGGTTAGTGACATCGGCGAGATCAGCCAGCAGGCGGGATCCGGCGTGGCTCACCACCCCGTGACCGTCGGCCGACACGACGAGCCGGGGACGCGACCGGGTAGTGTGCACGCAGAAAGTGCCTTCCTGCTGTGGTGATAGAAGCCCTAGACAAGCCTCATCTTCCCAGCTCAGAAGGCACTTTTGCTTTCCCGATCAAGATCCGGACACCGCAGCAAGTGAAACGCGCAGGCTAGTCCGGAAACCGCCGGGGCTGGGCATTCCGGCGATCGGCAATCGGTGGGGTAGAGGTTCCTCCGCAGGTCAGCGCCCTGGCGACACTCGCCCAGTGGAATGCCGCTCCCCGAAGTGCTGAGAAACGAGGGTCTGCCGACACTAATCGTCCATGGTGAAACCCTAGGTCGGCAGTGTCGACAACCCGTGTCGGGAATCAACGTCGGCAGAGGGCTCATGTCGACGCCGTACTTGGCGGCCGGTGTCCGAGATAGGAGCACGGGGCCGACGAGGCCCAGGCCCATGCCGAGGACAGCACCGGCGACCGCATCCGCCGCGCACTGGAGAGAGCATGGCGCCGCTGCTCCCGCTGCTCCCGCGCTGCGGCGGCGGTGAGCAGAAGCCGGACGTAAAGGCGATGAAGGACCCGTTCACCGAAGCCCTGTACCCGGAGGTCACCGACCACGTCCACCTGTGCCCGTCCTGTGCCACCGCCCGGTTCGAGGAGAGCTGACCGCAGTCCCGTCACTTCCACGATGCCCGGCCTCCGGATCGGAGGCCGGGCATCGGCTTGGTCCCTCACCGCTGGGCACCGGCGGGGCCGGTGCCCCATCCCTAAGCCAGCCCGCCAGGCAGCCCGAAGGCGCTCCCTCCTCGACCAATGTCTCGACAACCGTCAGCGATCGCTACCGCCGCGCTACTAAGGAGCGCGAGGGACGGACGGATGTGTTCTACCGGCGGTAGAATCGATGGCATGAGTAAGCCGACGAGCATCAAGACCAGCGAAAAGGTGCGTGACCGACTGCGCGCCCTGGCCGACGAGCGCGGTACCACCATCACGGAGCTGCTGGAGGAGCTCGCTACCCGCGAGCTCACGGCTGCCGAGCGGGAGCAGCGTGCCCTCGAGGCTGCTTCCGAGCTCGGCATCGAGTACACCGAGCAGGTCGAGCAGGCAGGCCAAGACGCCTGGGCGAAGATCCGCGCTCATCAGGGCAGCGCCGCCGCATGAATCTGGCGGCCGTTCTGGACCACACCGCTTTGACCGCCCTCTATCAGGCGGACCCGTTCTTCACCGGCCTGTACATCGAAGCCTCCCGCGGCACCGGTCGCGTAATGGTCCCGTCGCTGTCCGTCCTTGCTGCCGAGCGTCAGGTTGCAGGAGCGGGCAAGCACGCCGCGTCGCTGCGCTTTGCGGAGAGCGTCCCCTTCAGCACGGCGCACGCCGTCGATGCGATGGACTGGAGAAACGTGGACTGGCCAGTGGCTCACGCGGCGGCGATCGCCTGGCAGGCGGTCAAGGCGGGTGAGCCGCTCACGGTTTTGTCACTTGAGCCCGAGCTGTACGCGGGAACGGGCATCACCCCGCTGAATCCCACCTGAGCATCGCCTTCAGACCTCACGCGCTCGAATACACGGTGGCCGTTTCAGGTGAAACGGCCACCGGTCTGCGGTGCCCTTCAGCGTGTGCCGCGCAGGTACGCGCGCCGTGCAGTGACCAGCGCCCGCCAGCGGCTGCGGGTGAGCTGTTCGCCGTCCAGCCACCGTGCCCGTGAGGGCACTGCGAGGGTGAGACCGGCCATGAAGTGGGCGAGGTCGACGTAGTAGGCATAGTTGCCGGACTGGGTTAGGTCGCGCAGTCGCGTAATGACTGCCGCCAGTTCGTCGTCTGCGCCTCGGACAGCGTGGTGGAAGCACACGGCCAGCTCGAGGGTGGTTTCCGCGGATGTAAGGCCAGCAATGCTGATCTCGGTGCGCAGGTGCGCAGCGCGGTCTTCCCAATCCGCGGGCTCGCCGGCGTCGCGTACGAGCGCGGCGATCTGGGCGTTGATGCGCGACGCGCGAATGTTGACACCTGACAGGAGTTGTTCTGCAAGTTGAAGTTCGTCGTCGGCCCGGCCCGGATCGATGAACGCGAGAGCAAGGCTGCGCATCGACTGAGCGGTGGCCGCCTCACCGGCTATCGAATGCTCCTCCGCTTCAATGCGGCCTGCTTGATAGGCGGCAGCCGCCCGTGCCATTTCACCCTGCACCCACCACACTTCCGCCAGGACCCGGTGGTGTCGCCCGTCCCACCCGAGGGTCTGAGCAGCTTCGATGGCGGCGGGAAAGTCGCCGACGAGGCGGCTGAGGTGGGCAAGCCCACGCCTGGCGGCCGAAGCCAGCGGGCCGCCCCCGGCAATGACGCGCTGCATGCCCAAGCGGGAGTCCTCGGTACGCCCGAGGTCGCGCTGTGCCTTGGCCAGGTAATAGGCGGCCATCTCGTGCAGATCGGCGGGAAGCAGCCTGGTGCTGGCGACCGTGGCCAGCCGGTCGGCGGTGCGTTCCCGGTGCTCGTGCTGCCGGCGGGCGAGCGCGCTGAGCATCTCCACCAGAGCATCGGCGGCCGTCTCAAGCTCCCGCCCAGACGAATCACGCCTGGAGGGAGGGGCGATCGGCTCCCACACGGAGTCGCCCACGTAGCTCCACGCCGCCTCCGCGAGCCACCCCAGGCCGAGCCGGAAGTCGCGGGCGAGGATCAGGCCCTGGCGCAGGCAGCTGATGAGCAGCATCCGGTCCCGCCCGGTCCCCGTGCTCCACTGCTCGCCGAGTGCGGCGAGGGCACGTTCGGCGGCCTGGTGCCAGTCGCGCGGTGACCAGCGGTCGTCAGCCTGGTCGTCGGCGTTGCGCACGGTGGAGCGGATCAGGCCGTGCAAGTGGTAGGGCCACAGCCCGACGGCGTTTTCGCGAACGAAGGGCCGCTCGATCAGCCGCATCGCGGACGCTTCGTGCAGCATGCCCGCGGCCCGGGTCGCCAGAGCGAGGTCGAAGGCGTCCAGCAGGGCGACCGAGCGCAGCACGTGCCGCTCCTCGGGAGTGAGGTCGGACAGGGTCCGGGCGATCAGGGCACCGAAGTCATGGTCGAAGTCGGCCGGGACCGGCTCCCGGCCGGTCCGTCGGATCTCAAGAAATCGCATCACGGACAGATCGAGGTAGAGGGGCAGGCCGTGGGAGCGGCCGGTGATGACCTGGCGGATCTCAGCGTTGATGAGGGGCTGGCCGTCGCGGGCGAGCCGGCGGGCGAGGTAGTCGTCGCAGTCCTCGGAGGAGAAGTCCCCAACCAGCACCTGCCGACCGCCGCTCCACGCGGCCCCGGTCGCCGCAGTACGGGCGGTCGGCACGACGGCGGAGGCGGCCAAACCGGGCCAGGCCGCCGGTCCGGTGTAGTCGAGCTGGCCCTGCAACGCAGGCTCGGCCCACTGCAGCCGGGAGCGGCCGGTGACGATGAAGAACGCGTTGGGCATCAGCCACACCACCCGCTGGATGAGGCGCTCCAGGTCACGGTGCGTCCGGTCCCCGACGTCCTCGAAAGTGTCCAGCAGGATCACCGGCGTCACGCGCTTGTCCGCAGGGAGCTGGGCCAGCTCCCACGCCAGCAGGTGCGGATAGAAGGACAGCGCCTCCAGATCGGGCTCGGCCTCCAGCAGATCGGCGAGCCTCGCACACCCGGAGAGCGCGCGGACAGTCTGCCGCCGCTCCCGCAGCGCCCTCGTGAGGGAGCCGGCCACCGCACCAACCGCCGTGCCAACGCTGCCCGGTAGCAGCAGTGCCTGGGCGACGTCCGCCAGAGCGCCCTGCATCTGCTGCGGCATCGCATTACCGAACCGGCCGACCAGCCCGCCGCGGCGCAGGTACTCCTCCAGCGACTCCCCCGGGTGCTGCTGCTCCCAGTAGCGGCGCAGGGCCACGTCGAAGGCCGGCAGCGGTCGGCCGAGTCCAGCGAGCGCGGCCCGAATCATCAGCACGAACTGCTCGAAATCCGTATTAGCAGAGCGAGCCAGATCGATGCGCACGGGCAGGATCCGCTCGCCGCTCCAGGTGGGTTCGCCCCACTGGGCGGGCCGGTGCTCGGCGCCAGCAAGCGCAGTCTCGAGCTTGCGGGAGAGCGTGGTCTTGCCGATGCCGCCGACCCCGTGGAACACGATCACGTTATTGCGCGGCGCTTCGAGGTCCTCGACGTCGAAGCCCCGGTCGGCGGTGTGCCGCAGGTGCTCGGCGAGCGCAGCCGCGATCAACTCCCACTGCACCTGGCGGTTGGTGAACGCCTCCGCCGTGGCCATGCCCCGGTCGTTGCTGCTGAACAGCGCTCGCAGATCTCGTCCCGCCACGCCAACCCCCGCTAGATGATCAACCGGCCCCAACCTACGCCCCCCGGCGGGCCCTTCGGAGACAGCATTCCCTGACTCGTCGGCGCGGCACAGCGCGGCTTCCCGCCCTTCGCGTGGCCGCCGCGGCGGCCACGCTGTCCTATGAGAGACGCCGGTAGGACAATGGCGAGTTCCCTTTCAAGATCAAATCAGGAGGGTGGTCGCCGTGTCCGACCCCGATATCCCCGACTTCTCCGGCCTGGAAGGCGGTGACGAGCAGCAGGCCGCGGGCATCGTCCGGGACGTGGTGCTCTGGTACAACACCCGGATCGCCGCCGAACGCAGAGCCCCCGTGCCCGACGAGGAACGGATCGAGGAGCTCAAGCAGGCCCGGCAGGCCGCGCTAGCCGACCAAGCGCAGCTGGCGACCGCCGACCCAGAGGAGGCGGCCCGGATCGCCGCCGTCTACGCCGCCCGACTGAAGGAGCTCAACGAGTCGTAAGCCGACGCCCTGCGCAGTACGGGCAGGGGCCCGACGTGCGGATGCGGCCAGTCGATCCGGGCCGGCTGCACCCGCACGGGCATCAGCGGGCGGGCGAGCGCGGCGATCTCATCCAGCTCCGCACGGTGCCGCGGCAGAGCACGGCGCAGCGCCTGGTGGAGCCGGAGGAACGCCGCGGCCTCCTGCTCGGTGTACGGCCGGAGCCGTTCTGCGGCCAGCGCCCACGACGCGCGCCCGGCTCCGCCGGCCTCGTGGCGCAGCAGCGCCTGCCCGTCCCGCCGGATCACCGTCACGGCCGCAATCGCCGGATGCCGCTCAGCGAGCTCGACGACATCGGCCAGCGCGCGGTAGCACTGGTCGTGCCCGGCCCGGGAGGTGAACCGGCCATAGCCGCCGATCTCCAGGGAGCGGGCGTAGCGCAGCGCCGTCGACAGCAGGCTGTCCGCCTCCCGGACGGCCAGGACCACCAGCTCGATGCCGTAGCGGTCGCTCGCAAGCGGCAGCGCGCTGGAGAGGAACTCGTCCGTGCTGCCCGGCGCACCCTCGATGAGCATGTCGCCGCGCCGAAGGCGTACGTACGCCTCGGCCCCGGCGAACCAGGCACGGTAGTCGGCCCGGATCGCGGCGCCGGCGTTTCGGGGGTCCTCCTTCAGGAGTCGCAGGTAGTCCGGGTGCGAGATCTTGAAGTCGTCGCCGACCAGGTGGGTCGATCCCGGCCTCATCGCACGACGGACCATCCTGGCAGCCAGCAGCTTGCCGGCCCCGGGCTGCCCCAGCACATACACGGCCCGCGGGTCATCCCGGCCGACGATGTTGTTCAGGTATGACGGTGCGATCAGCTCGTCGAAGACCCAGCGGTGTTCCTCGGCGGACAGCCGGTGGTAGTCCACGCCCGGCGCCGTCCGGCGCGGCTGAGCGATCCGCCGGACCGGCTCGGCGAGCGCGGCGGCGCGCTCGGCGTCCCTCTGGACCGCAAGGCGCCCGTCCTCGTCGGCCAGATCGCGGTGCAGGCGCTGGTCGGTACGGGCCAGATCACGACGGAAGACCTCCGTCTCCCGGGCGCTCCACGGCCGCCTCCACTCGTACGTCACCGCGTTCTCGGCTGCCGGCCGACGCCGCCACGCCCCGTCGATCAGCTCGTTGTCGTACAGGACGGCGCCGTCTCGCCGTACGACGGTGATGCGGTCGGCCAGCTGCTCGGCCTCGATGACCGCCAGCGTCGTCAACATCTCCTTCGCGCAGGAGTCATGATTCTCCCACGACACGTACCGCCCGCCCGCTCCACTGATCGCCTCGGTCAGGAAGCGGTCCAGGATCCCGAGCTGGCTCAGCGCCTGCGGGGTCGCGAGCGCGACCACCTCGACCCGGGAGCCGGCCTGCCGGTACGCGGCAGCGGACGTACGGAACTCGGCGGGATCGGCCAGGGCCGACTCAACCACTGCGTCGAATCCGTGAACGCGGACGTACTCCTCGACGGCAGCCTGCCAGCGGCGCGTGTCCGGCCGGACCTTGACTCCGGCCGTGCGGACATCGAGAGCCAGGAGTTCGGTGTAGTGCTGGTGCGCGGCCTTGTACAGGTCACTGCCGATCCGCACCGCGCCGCCGCGACGGTCCAGCACCGCCTGTACGAGGTCAGCGACTTGGGTCTTCCCCGCGCCCGGCTGGCCGCCGACGATCACGACAACCGGCCGGTCCTGGCGGGCAGCGCCTTTCGTCCACGCCGGAAGGATCACCCGGGTCAGAACCTCGCGGCTTTCGTCGTCGGACAGCGTGACCGATACGACGTCCCTATCTCTCACCGGTTCTCCTGGGCGGCCACGAGCGTCTCCTAGTTGATCTGCAACTTGTGCTCTTCGTATACGTCTTCGAGTGCTGGCCAGCCGCCAGAACGATAAAACAACTATACCATATACACATCACGATCGCGGAATGTGGCATCCCTGCGGGCGTCTGCTGTGCTGCCTGGCTGATGCGTGACGGGGGCGGCCTGGCGACTCGCGGGCACGCAAAAGGCCGGCGCCCAATCCGCCGAAGCGGGTGGCAAGGGCGCCGGCCAACCGAAAACACACACTCCGCGGGAGAGCCCGAGAGGTGGCCTCGTCAGTGAGTGTATCCGCCTGGCGCCACATGGGGTACGGACTTCCTTGCCGACGGTGACGCAAAAGCGGTATTGTTGTCTCGTTGGCGTGTCGTGGCAGCGCGCCAGCACCGAACACACCTCACACCAGGAGCAGCCCATGCCCATCTACCTCGCCCGGCGCGATACAGACCATCACGTCCAGGAACTCGAGGCCCCCGCCGTCATGCACGCCGCACGCCACACCGCCTCTGACAGCGCACGCCTCGCGTGGCCGGCCACCGCCGCGGCCGCGACCGCCGAACTCGCCGAGCTCGCCCGCGATCTGGCCGACGCCGGCGTCACCGTCCAGTGGCACTCCGACCGCCTCGTCCTGCCCGACCTCTCCTCGGGCCCGGGCGACACCGCCGGCATCCGCGTCCACACCACGCGCCGCGCCCCGCACGCCCTCTACGTCATCACCGCCACCGACCTTGTCCCGCTCACCCACGCCGCCGGCGCCCTCGCCTACCTTCGGCCGCTCATCGACGCCGCCGCCCGCAGCTGCGACGGATGCCTGGCTGATCCCGGCGAGCCGTGCTTGCCGAACTGCCTGCCGGACCCCTCAACCGCCTGACGCCCGCCCCGGGGCGGGGCGCCCTCGTCGGCGCCCCGCCCGCACCGTGATGGAGAAACGAAGAAGATGATCCGCGCCGGACGCCTCAAGTACGCACAGACCATGTCCGACCTGGCCGCCCAACTGGGCATGCCGCTTGGCACCTTCCGCAACAAGAAGCCCCACACTCAGGAAGGGCACCCCGCCCCGATCAGCTCGCCGACCTCGAGGGCGCTGCTGTGGGACAGCGAGCAGACGAAGGCCTTCCACGCCGGCCAGCCCGTTCCGGCCCTGCCGGAGGTCGACGACGACGAGGACTTGCTGGACCGCCACGAGGCCGCCGCCGAGCTCGGCGTCACGCCGGCCAGCTGGAACAAGTACAAGAGCGACCCCAAGCTGGCCGAGGAGGTTGTCCTCGTCCCCGCAGAGGACGGCACGGAACACTGGCCGCGCCGCGTCGTCCGCGAGTACAAGGCCGACCGGCCCGGCCGCGGCGCCGGCGGCGGCCGCCGCGCCGGCAGCGGCGACATGATCCCCCGAGACCAGATCCTTCCCCGCATCGCCGAACTGCTCGACACCAACCCGGAGATCACGATCAACGAGGTCGCCGACACCCTCGGAATCGCGAAGTTCCCCACCGCCCAGGCAGGCCTCGCGCAGCTCCGCGGCCGGCGCATCGCCGACCTGGTCGAGGCCACCCCCGAGCTCACCCCGATCGAGGCCGCCGAGCACCTCGGCTACCCCACCGTCACCCACCACGGCGCCGCGACCATCGCCGAGGCTGAACTGCGCACCCGCCGCGCCCGCCCGTACCTGCAGCAGGTCGCCGACGCCCTGGCCGAGGCCGGCGTCGCCGAGCCGGTCCAGGTCGAGGTGCGCCAACTCGGAGACGAGCACCTGGCGGCCGCCGTCCCGCTCACCGCCGGCCAGAGTTCGCCGGCGCTGGTGTGGGACGAGCGGTACGGATGGCGCACCACGACCAGCCGGCGCCACCCGATCGGCAAGGACACCGGCACCGCCCCGGAAGGCGAGGGCATCCGCTACCTCGGCAGCAGCATCCGGCCGCAGTCGGCCGAGCTGCTCGAGGCGCTCACCGACGGCCGCAAGGGCTCCAAGCGCCCCAAGGCTTGACCCTGCTGAGAGGTTCAGCCGGCCTGCAGGTAGCTCGCCGCGGGGCCCACGGTGCCGGAGCCGAAGCGGGCGTTGAGCGCGTCGATGGCCTGCTCGGCGCGCAGCCGGTGCTCCCGGTCGGCGTCGAAGGAGAGCTGCTCGCAGGCCGCGGCCGCGTCCACCAGCTGCTCGCAGCGCAAGGCGACCGCCCGCACCCGGGCCCGCTGCAGCCCCAGAGCCCGGTACATCTCGTACGCCACGTAACGCAGATCGTCGGTGTGCGCAGACGGCCCGCCGGGCAGCTGGCGGCTGCGGTGGATCTGGGTGCGGTCGGCGAAGGTCACCGTCATGGTCACGGCCTGCGCCGCCTGTCGGCGCGTTCGCAGCCGCTCGCCGAGCTCGACCGCCAGCGACAGCAGCGCGGAGCGCACCAGCTCCGGGGCCAGGGTGTCGGCCGGAAAACGGAGCTGCGCGGCCGCGCTGTGCGGCAGCTCGGCCGGCACCACCCTGCGACGGTCAACTCCGCGGGCCCGCTCGCGCAGCTGCCGGCCCGCCTTCCCGCCCAGCACCCGCTGCACCGTCGCCTCCGGCAGATTCGCCAGCAGCCCGATCGTGTGCACCCCGAACTTCGTCAGCGTCCGCTCCTGAGCGCTGCCGATGCCATGTAGCTCACCAACCGGCCGCGGGTGAAGGAACGCCGCCACCGCCTCCGAACTGGAGCCGACCGCACGCACGCCGCCCCGCCCCGGCTCCCGGGACGCCATCGCCGCGACCGTCCGGTTCGGCCCCACCCCGATCGCCACAGGCAAGCCGAACAGCGCCAGCGCCCGCGCCCGGATCATCCGGGCCAGCTCTGCCGGATCGCGATCGAAGAACCGCACGCTGCCGGAGACATCCGCCACGGCAGCGGACGGCGGCAGGGCCTGCACCACCGGAGTCACATCCGCCACCAGGCCGAGCAGCAGGCGGTACAACTCGGGATCGACCTCCCGCGGGCAGCGCAGATGAAGGATCGGCGAACCGGCCCCCACGGCATGGTCGTGCTGCGCGTCCATGGCGACACCTCCCACCCCTCACCGTACTCGAACAAGAATCGAACACGCATCGTCCGGGGCGCCCGGACAGGGCTCGCCCACCTCCACCCGAGGCTTGCCCGGCACCCTGACCAGCAGCAACGCCATCGGGTACATATGTACCGGTATGGGACGCATCCACTGGCCCGCCATCGTCGACCGCGCCCGGGCAATCGTGACCGCGTACGGGGAACTGGGCTGCACGCTGCGCCAGGTCCACTACCGCCTCGTCGCCGAAGGACTCATCCCCAACACGCCGCCCACCTACCGGCGCCTGTCCTCCCAACTGGCCCAGTCCCGCCGCGACGGCCACTTCCCCGACCTGATCGACACCCTGCGCGAAGTCCACGTCCCTGCGGCCTGGACCGACGCCCCCGCGTTCCTCGCCGACGTCCCCGGATGGTTCGCCCTGGACCGCACCGCTGGCCAGAGAACCGCGCTGTACGTCGCAGCCGAGACACGCTGCGCCGCATGTTCACCGAATGGCTGGCCGACCTCGGCATCCCCGTCCTGGTCGTACGCGGCTTCGGCTCCCAGTCGTACGTGGACGTCGTGTGGGGACGCACCGCCCGCGACCCGATGCCCGCACCGCCCGCCTTGCCACCCTGGTCCGCCGTCTCGAACGCCGCCTGAGCGAGGTCCTGGGCGAGCAGGTCTGGCGAGAGTCCGGCATTGGCGGCCCGGACGACACCGAACAACTCCAGGCCCGGATCACCACGCTCGAACAGCAGGTGGTCGACCTGGAGCTCAAGCTCCAGGACCGTGACGATGACCTCGTCGCCGCCCGTGCGGCCAACCGCGAGCTCATGGCCCAGCTCAACCGCGGACGCGACAACGCCCACGCCTCCCGAGTGAAACAGCCGGTCATCGGCCTCTTGAGGAAAAGGACGCCATGGGCGGACTCTGGCTACAGAGGCTGCGATGCCGAACAAGCGCCCCCGCGGGCCGCAGCCGCACTGGCGGCCCAAACGGGAGACTCTCCGAGTGCTGACAGCGGTCGACGCTGTTCTCGCCCGCTATCGCGACCATCTGCCCGTTTCCCTCCGCCAGCGTGGGGCCTGCAGTGGTGCAGGCCCCAGCACCAGTGAGAGTGATCGAGACGCAGCTGCGCTGAGTGGAGTACTCAGTCAGTCGGTGTCGGCGTCCTTGTTGCCGGTATCGGGCCCTTCCGGCGGCTCGTTGACGGAGATTGTGGACTGTACCTTCACGGCGAGTTTGGAGATCTTCAGCCACTGGCCGTGTGATCCGAGGGGGTGGGTGGTGCCGGCGTCAGGGTTTTGACTCAGCGCGATGAGCTTGCCGAGTGTGCTCCAGCCGTCGGTGAGGTAGTGCTGCAGTTTGTTCCGCTGGTCCCTCATCTGTTCCGGAATCGGCTTGGAGACGTCTTCGGTCTCCAGAGCCAGTTCCTCCTCGGCACGCGCAGCGCGCTGAGGATTGGACAGCTGTACGACCCTGTATTCAGCGAGGCGGCGCGGTGCGCCGGTGCCGTCCCGGGCGATGCCGTCCTCCGTGTCCGGGTCGATGTCGATGAGCGTGTAGCGGTCGGTCTCGGTCTCGTCGTCGTCGTTGAGTAGTTGCTTGTCCGTGAAGGAGTTCACCGCCACCCGCTGGGCCTCGAACCGATCGGCCGCATGCGCGAGCAGCATGAGTCCGGCTTTGTTGTCGGCGCGGGAGAGGTCGCTGATGACATCGTCGACATCGGCGCGGAAGGGCACCGTCTTCCCCACGGCAGAGCCGACATTGCGGGTCAGCAGCTTGTCGGTGATCAGCGCGATACCTCCGGCGACGGCGAGGGTGAGCCGCGCGTCGGGGTCATCGGCCTGTGCCGCTTCTAGGAGGTTGGTGAAGTCAGAGCATGGCTGGGGCTGCCAATCGACATCCATGACCTCCTTTGTGAGGACGCCGCCATTGGACCAGGCGTTCCGGGCCTGGCGCAGGGTCTGCTTCTTCGCTGACCGCCACGGCTGGTCGATGATCGGCCCGAGGATGTCGGCGTAGCTCTTCCGGTAGAGCTTCTGTTTTCCGCTGATGGCCTTGACGTGCCTCTTCATGACCTCATAGACGTCGGCCCGGGTCAGGAAGTGGACCAGGCACACGGCCCGCCAGAGCTCGTTGCCGGGCAGGGCCGGGTCGTTGAACACCTTCGGCGTCTGATCGGGGCCGTACTGCCCGACGGCGAGCTGGTAGACGTCCGTCAGGCTGATCCCGCTGTTGTTGGGGACCCCCTCGAGCTTGGTCCGCTTCAGTGCGCGCGACCCGATTTCGGCGTTCTGCGCGGCGGAGTCCCACATACCGAACTCGACGTGGATCGAGGAGAGGATGCTCCGGATGGCGTCATCGAACACCTCGCTGGGCGGCAGTCCGGTACCCCCGGGGTGAACCTGCAGACCTACGGCGATCTGGGCCGGAAGGACAAGGGTCTGCCCGATCCTGACCGCTTCCTCGGTGGGAACGCTGTCGCTCAGTCCGGCGATGAACGCGGCCCTGAGCTTATCGAGTTCACCGTGCCGTCCGAGTCCCATGCGCTGGCTCAGCGGTTGCTGCGTGCCGCGGCGTGCGGGCTTCTCGGCCAGGAGGACTTCGTCGGCACGGTCGGCGATCTCCTCCGGGGTCGCGCCTTCCCCGCACAGGGCGCCCCAGGCGCTGACCACCCGGGTAATGCCGTCCCGTACGACCAGCACGTAGATGGGCTCGGTGCCGTCGGAGAATTCCAGACGTGCGACATGCGCGACGATCGCGCGGGTGATCTGGCGGGCGAGGATCGACTCGTCGTACTGCTTGTTGGCGCTGCGCGTCGCGATGATCGTCTGCCTGAGGTAGCCCTTCAGGTGGTCGCGATCACGAAACCGATACACGAGCATCGCCTGGGGGATTCCGTCGTCCGTCAGCTCACCCTCGATCTCGGGGGCGGTCTCGGAGTGGGGATCCTGGCCGATGCGAGGTTGTACCAGGGGGAATGCTTCAGTCAGCCAGATACGGCCGTTGACCGAGGACAGTGTCGCGCCGCCCACGCGCTCCTCAATGACAGGCTGGTGCTGCAGCTGCGCCGCGAGCGCGGCTGGGTGGACGACTGCGCGAGACAGAGCGTGCCAGGCGTCCTGCGGCAGACCACAGTACGGGTTCTTCTCGCCCGCCCGGACGAGCTTGCTGCGCTCCCGGACATCGGACGGGGTCGGCAGCTCACGGCCGAAGTTGGTGACCGTCAGGAACTCGTCGCCTACCTTCAGTGTGACGGGGTCCCAGCGCTCGTTGGTCTGGTTGATCTGCGGTTCCTGGAACCGGGGGGCAGTAGACATACTGCCTGTCCTTCCGGGTGATCCTGGGAGCGTCCGGCACGCGCCGGGCCCTGCCTGCCACGGACTGAGGGGTGTACTCATCCGGGAGGAACGTGGGGATCACAGAGTCCACGCTGCGTCACTCAGCAGTTGGGCGGTACCGAAAGTCGGTCGCGTCGCGCAGTCCAGTTCTGATCACTGGCTGCGCGAGCACCCACAAGCCCCGACTGGGGCCTCCAGAGCGCTATCTCCGGAGTGGTACGCCGCCCTGTTAAGGGCGCGACTAGAGGTCAGGGTACTCCGATCCGTCGATAATGGGCGACTGCTGGCAGGGAAGCGGGGGCCACGTCCATCGGGAACAGATTGATGGGTATCTCCTGCGCCGCCTGCTCGGGGGTGACGGCGAGCCGCTCGAATCTCGAAGCGGTGGAGTCCCATATCGACCGCTCCCAGCTCGCCCGGCAGCTCGCCGAAGAGCAGCGCCAGCGCCGGCGGCTGGCCGACTTTCTGCGCCAGTTCGACGGCTCGGGCGGTCCGTGAGGTCTGGGCAAGCCTGTCGGCGGCGCCCTCGAAGAGGGTTGCACCCACAGTTGTCTGCACAGTTGTCTGCACAGGCGGACCCAAAGTTGCGCCGGAGGTACTACCGGAGGTGTGAACCCCCCTTTCGTGATCTTGAGCGTTTTGACTGGTCAGACACCCTGGGTAAGCTCCTTTCGTACGCCGACACCTCTTTCTCCGCGATAGTCGGAGGAAGAGGCTTGTTGTTTTGACGGCCCGGCGCGGCCTTCTCGCTCTGTCGTCCCTCCCTCGCTTCACCCTCCTCTCCTCAGCCTCCCGTCCCCGCTGCCTCCTCCGGCCTCGCAGTCGGCCGGGCTCGCCTCCAGCGACCGCGTGCGCCACGCGGGCTGGCGCCGTCCGGCCGCCGACGGGCGCGCCTCGCTGCTGTCGCTCTGCGCGGCAAAACGGGCACATCGGCGGCGCGCTCCTGCCACACTGGTTGCAGCCTCGCCGCCCCCCGTCGGCGAGGCTCTCGCTTGTCCGCTGTCCATCCACGGGCTGCGCCGTCCGCAGGACGCGAAACGGCCCCGCCGGTGCGGGGCCGTTTCGTCGGGCCGAATCAGTGCGCGTCGCGGTCGATGCGGCGGCGCTGGGGGAGCGGCGGCTCGCTGCCGGTGCGCAGCGCCAGCTTGAGCGCAGCGCGGTCCCGCTTGTGCGCCGCCCGCTGAAGCCACGTCCGGCTGCCGTCCTTCAGGAAGGGGGCCAGCCAGGGCCGCTCCTCGTACTGGAGGCGGGCGGGGCGGTCGTGGAAAGTACGGGCCATCTCGGGGGCTCCTGTCCGCTGTTGACTTGTTGACGTGCGTGTTTCTCGGTCGCCGCCCGGCTGCCACTGCCCGGCGACTGAAACAACTATATCTGCTATGCATCACAGGGTCAACAGGGTGGATCCGGCGGCACTGTGGCGAAAGGGGGAGATCCCGGGGGTGGCTGCCGGGGTCGATGGGGCTTCCGGGAAAAGTCGAGACGGGGGGTGTTCTCGCTTCTCTTTGTGATCCTTATAGGATATAGTTGTCTTGTTGGTCGGCGGTGGCAGTCGGCCAACACCGAAGACACACCACGTCGCTGGGAGATCCCGATGTTCAACACGATGAAGCGCACCGCCCGTCAGACCTCCACCCGCACCCTGGCCGACCTGATCCGCGCGATGGACGGCAAGCGGGCCGTGACCATCACCTACATCGACAGCGACAGCGAAGAGTCGGTGCGCACCATCGAGATCCACGACATCCGCACCACCAGCAAGGGCCGCATCATCGTCCGGGCCATGTGCCGGATGCGCGGCGAGATGCGCACCTTCCACCCCGAGCAGATCGTCTCCTACACGATCCACCGGATGCGCTTCGTGCTGGACGCCCCGACCGGTGAGACCTGCTTCACCCACGCTGCGGAGACCGAGGCCGAGCTGATCTCCCTGGAGATGGACCGCGATTACCCGGACCTGAAGCCGTTGGTGCTGGCCGCATAAGCGCGCGGGCCCGCCCCCACCGGGCGGGCCCACCGCCCCGGCCCACCCCCTTCAGCACTGCGCGGCGGCGCGGAGCACACCTCCCGCGCCGCCGCTCTCCGAACTCCCGGAGTCACGCGCATGTCCGTCCACGCCCCGGCGCCACAGCTCGCCCCCGCCCGCACCGCTCCCGCGACACCTGCCACGTTCCACCCCAAGCGCCCCACCGTCCTGTCCTACGGGCTGGGCGCTGACAGTACGGCCATCCTGCTGATGTTCCTGGCCGATCCGGCCGCGCACGGCCTGGAGCCGGACCTGTCGGACCTGATCGTCGTTCACGCCATCACCGGGGATGAGTTCGTCGACTCACTCGACTACGTCAACCGCCTGGTCCTGCCGCTGTTGCGCGCCCGCTCGGTGCGCCTGGTCCAGGTCTGCCGGGGCGGCAAGAGCGACACCAACGGCGTCCTGGTCCTCGACGACTCCCGCACGCCGTGCCGCATCCACGCCGCCGGCCCCTGGCGCCTGTCCGACGAACTGCGCGCGGCCGGCACCGTGCCGCAGCTCGCGAACGGCCAGCGCCGCTGCTCCATCCGCTTCAAGGGTTGGGTTCTCGACAGCTGGGCCGCCGCCGAGTTCGGCGCGCGTACCTTCCGCCGCGTCATCGGCTACCACGCCGACGAACTCGGCCGCGCCGAGAAGGACACGACCATTCGGCGCCGCCTCAACACCGAGGCGGGCGGACCATCTGCGACGCGCAGTGCCCCGCCCCCGGGGCCCAAAACCCGCCCCGACCACGGGAAATGCGGCCGCGAATTGATCCAGAACCACTTGAAATGAATACTCGGAGAATGCATAATTGATGTATGCGGATCGGTGGTGGCAGTTGATCCGCAGCCGAAAGCGCACACTCCCAACCGAGGAGAACCATGCCGAATGAGAACGCCCGCCGTCACCTCTCAGCCGTCCCCGCCCCGGCACCGGCCCCCGAGCCGGAAATGCCCTACACCGAGGCCGAGATGGAAGACGCCATGGGCTACCTCCTGGCCCGCATGGTGCCGCTGACGCAGCGCACCGGCTGGAAGATCGAAGAGATCATCGAATCCGACATGTTCGGACTGCTGGCCCTCGCGTACATCGCGGCCCTGCGCACCAACCCGCCGCTCCCCAAGACCGGCCCGGCCAAGGAGCTCGACGCGCTCGCGTTCTCCTTCTACGTCCGCATGCTCGCCAGTGCCCCCAAGGGCTTCGACGACGTCACCGACCTGATCGTCCTGGACAGCATCCAGAGGTGCTTTCTGACCCTCGATGTGGCCGCCCAGGCCTGCGCCCTGCGACTCGTCCAGGACTGACCAACCCCCGGGGCGCAGCCGACCCGCTGCGCCCCCGGCCCCAGCGGCGGGGGAGTGGCACCCCCGCCGCGCCGAGAACACCCACCAGAGAAGGGAAGCTCGATGAGCACCTCTACCCATCCCCGCGTCCATCTGCTGGAGCGCGACGGTCAGGACCGGAACGGTAAGCCGCGCTACCGCACCCAGATCTCGAATCTGTCCGTAGGTGACCGGCTGGCTGGCTTCGGCAGGGTTCTGGAGTGGCAGGAGGTAGAGCCGGAGAACGGCTGGCGCATGTTCCGCATGGTCACAGAGCACCCGCGAACGTGGCCCACCCGCACCAACTCATTCGTCATGCCGGCCTACGTCTACTACGGCGTCCTTGAGCTTGAGGGCGAGGGCGACCCGTCCAAGTAGCAACCCGCGGCCGGAGCAGCCGTCCGGCTGCTCCGGCCCCTTGCGGTAGGGGAGTGGCACCCCCGCCGAGCCGAGAACACCCACTCGAAAGCGAGGCAGACCCATGACACTTCCCCCGATGCCCTCGACCCCGGAGCGCGCCGCCGACCTGTTGATGGGCCTCTTTGGCGCGGTCGGTGACGGGTGTCACACCCTGACCGTCTCGGTCACCGGCCGCGCCCGTGGGGCTGTGGCCGTCCTGCCGTTCCACAACGTCGGTGAGTTCACGGACGTTGACGCGGAAGCCGCCCTCGACGTCATCGCGTTGTTTGCGTACCAACCACGCCGACGACACTTCCCGAGTTCTCGGATGGCGACTGAGCGACTGCACCACCCACCCGCTCAACCGGGCCGAGATCTTCAGCGCCTACTGCACGGACGCCGCCACGGGCGAGCCGATCCCGCCGGAGCCCGGCACGGAGTACGCCGACGCCCCGCCCGTGCTGGCCTGACGCCCGTCACCGGGGCGCAGCCCGACAGGCTGCGCCCCACCCGGCCCGGATCGGCGGAGCGATTCCCTGCCGGTGAAGGGCGATTCCCATAGACGTCAGTGATTAGTATGGGGATATAGTTGTCTTGTTGGTCGGCGGTGGCAGTCGGCCAACACCGAGAACACACCTCTGCGAGAGATGGAGTCACCCCATGACCCGCACGCCCGACGCCCTGCTCATCACCCCCGAGGCGGACATCGTCCCGGTCAACCTGCCCGCCGACTCCGACTCCCGACTGACCGTCATGCGCTCCGTGATCCGCTGCGAGCGGGTGGACGTCGTGGGGCTCACCAGCCAGCTCGACATGTGGCTGGACGACGAAGGGCTCTACAACCACCCAGTCAACAAGCTCGCGACGGTGCTGGCGTTCCGTTTCGGCTTCACCTACCAGGACTACCACGGGCCCGTCCTGCTGACCGGCGGCGCGGACGCCGAGGGCGAGACGGTGCCGCTCTCCAAGGACAAGCTCCTGGCGCTGCTGACCAGCCTCGAAGAGGAGCTCTAAGCCCCACCGCCGGAGCAGCCGGGAGGCTGCTCCGGCCCCCCTGCGGCGGGAAGTGGCACCCGCCGCAGCCGGAAGCATCCACCACTCTGACAGGAGCCCACCATGTCGGTCACCTTCACCGCCGAACTCACTGGCGCGCCGGTCAACATGGCCAACTCCAACGCGGCCCGCGTGCTGGACACCCTCGGATACGCCGAGCCGTACGGCGACGAGGACGCCCAGCTTTTCCTCGATCGCGTCCTGCTCGCGCTCGCCCTCGAACCCGAGGACGCCGGACGCCCCGCCGTCGCGGACGGCCGCTTCATCGACTGCGGCCGCTCCCAGGGCTACGTCCAGTCGCGGCTGCACGAGCTGCGCGAGCTCGCCGAGTACGCCCAGGCCCAGAGCCTGCGCGTCACCTGGGGCTGACAACCCACCCGGCCCCGCACGTGGGGGACGCCCGCACCACCGGCGGCGGGGGAGTGGCACCCCCACCGCGCCGAGAACACCACCCCGAGAAAGGCACCCGTGATGAGCACGCACACCGCCGACATCGTCAGCCAGTCCGTCAGCGCCCTGACCCTGTCGGCCCGTATCGCCGAGTCCGGCAGCATCACCCACCTGCCCGAGACCGTCTGCCCTGTGGGCTGGGCGGCGTACTACGCCGGAGCCGAACAGCCTTGGGAGCGGGTAGCAGAGGTCCGCGTGATCCAGGAAGTCGCCCCGCTGCTTGCCGAAATCGCGACGGCCGAGCCCCCGGCCGACGTCGTTCACCTGTATGCGTCCGTGGAGAGCTGGCGGCGTGCAGCGGTCGCGGAGACGCGCCGGACCGCGAGCAAGGAGGCGTACGAGCGGGTGGTGGGCGAGATGCGCCGGGAGGCTCTGGCCGTCATCGATGCCAAGGGCGCGGCCTTTCAGCCGGTCGAGTGGCAGGAGTCCACGCGCATCTTCCGCGTACAGGGCGAGTGGACCGTCACGGTGTCCGTCAGCGGGACCGACCACACGGCCGTACGGAAGGCGTTCGCGGCCGACCTGCCCGGTAGGCGGGATGAGATCCTGGCAGACGCTCAGAAGCGCATCCCGCGCGTCTGCGGCACCGTCCGCGCCGCCGCCGACACCCCGGAGCGGGTGCGCAAGGCGTGGCTGCGGGACCGCCGCAAGGGCACCGCGCCGAAGCCCGCCAGCGGCTGCTATTCGCCCGGCAGTTGGGTGACCTGGGAGCACCCTGAAACCGGCCAGACGCTCACCGGGATCGTCACCAAGTGGCTGCTCGGCGAGCGGACCGACCCGGCTCGCCGCACGGTGATCCCCTCGGACGGCAGCGCGCCGGTCGTGATGGTGCTGGAGCCCCGAGCGAAGCCCACGGCAGGCCCGTGGAATGTCGTCTACGGCCCGGAGACGTCCAGCCCGGTGCAACCGGGCGCGCAGCAGCTCGAAGTGGCCATGTGAAACGCCCGGAAAACGGCCCCGAAAGGGGCCTTTTCTTTTGTCTGCCCATTTTTTCCGCCCCCGCCTACCGAAGCGTCGGCTCCGCTGCTCCGGGGGGCTGGTCGGGCGTAGCGCCCCGTCCCTGCCTTTTGCTTGCCGGGGCGGGGTGTGGCGGGTTGGTGCTGGGCGGCGGTAGGGGTCCGCTGTGCTGCCCCGTTTCGCCTTGCTGCGTGCCGGGGGCTCCGCTGTGCTGTGGTCGGGTCCGGGTGCTGCGCGCTCTCACGCGCTGCGGGGTGTGGCAGTCGGTCGCGGGTCGCTGCGCGCCCCGTTCCCTTGCTTCGCGCTGCCGTCTCCCGTGCGCCGGCGTTTTGCTGCGGGGGGTATGGCCCGTGGCGCTGCGCGCTTCGGGCACCACCCTGCCATGCCGTGCCCCGGCAGGCGTGAAACCCCGTGTGGCCTGCCGGAATTGTTTCTCTGACGGGCCCCTTACCCCTAGACAGGTGTGGCTCTCATGGGATATAGTTGTCTTGTTGGTCGGCGGTGGCAGTCGGCCAGCGAATCCGGAAACACACACTCAAGGAGTTGATGTTCGATGTCCACGAAGTCGAAGCCCGGTGACGGCACCCACGCCAAGGGTGTGAGGGGTCTGCCCTTCGGGGAGGCGAAGCGCCCCGCGCTGACGGTCGTCCGTGACGCGGTCCGCAACTTCCTGGCTCCGCGCCTGCGGTGATCAGTTCTCTCGTTCGAGCCTTCGGGGACGGGTCCGGGCGCACGGCGGTTGATCCGCTGGTGCTGCTCGGCCCCGCCCCCGGGGTAGATCTGAATGCGGTGGCCCTCTTGCTGGCCCCGCCAGCGCTGACGGGAGAGTTTTTCCCGCTCAGCTTATGGCGTGGAGTCGATCGGCTCCCTCTGCGTCCCGTTGTCCCCGCCCCGCATCCGGGCGGTCTGCGTGCCGCCTTCGCGGAGTCGGTGCGGGAGGTGACCGAGAACGCCGAGACCATTGGTGTATCGGTCTCGGGTGGTCTGGACTCCCTGATGACTCTGGTACACGCCCATGCTGTGGCTGACGGCCGCCGCGTGATCGCGTTCACGGCGGACATGACCGATGACCGTGGCCGAAGCTGCGTGCCCGTGGTCACCGGCCTGTTGCGCGACCTGGACCTGACGACTGTCGATTTGGAGGTTATCGATCCAAAGCGCCACCACGCAGAGCCACGCTGGAGCCCGCTGGGCCCCCGGCTGGACTCACGCCCTGATCTGAATGCGGCCATGGCCGAGCGCGCTGCCGCGCGGGGAGCCGACGTGCTGCTGTCGGGCGATGGCTCGGATGAACTGCTGGGCGTTCCGCGCTATGCCACCACGGCCATAGCCCGGCGGCACAGCCTGCGTGCGGCACGGCGCTACGCCCAAGACGTGGCCCGTTCCGGGCCGGGCCTGTTCGGCGAGGCCCTGGCGGTCCTGACCCGGTATGCGCCTGCCCGGCTGCGATCCGCTGCGTACTGGGCGGCCAACTGGCCCGAGTGGACCAGCATCACAGCGCCCGCGCTGCTGGCCGAGCCGTACCGGTCCGCCGCGACCGCATGGGGCCGCAGGTGGGTTGCGGACCGGATCGCCGACCACGCGCACGGCAGCCGGTCGTGGGCGGAGGCGGACGCGTATGAGGCGTTCTATCCGCACGAGACGATCCCGGCGGCCGGGGGAGTGCCCGAAGCGTCGCCGTTCCTGACCGACCGGTTCGTCTCGGCCGCTTTCGCGGTGCCGCTGGCCGACCGCTACCGCGCCGATCTGCCTACCGGCTATTGGCGCTGCAAGTCCCTCGTCCTGTCCCTCTTACCGCCCGAGATGCTCCGCCACCTGCCGCGCCATAAACAGTACTTCAGCGCGGCTCTGGGTGAGCAAGCCCGGACCCTCGACCCCAGCGCACCGCTGCTGAGTGTCGAATCCGGCTTGGTCTGCCGGGCAGCGCTCCGCAGGGAAACCGATCCGGCAGCCCTGCTGGCCCTCTCTGCCGTCGAACAATGGCTTCTGGGAGCCGCAGAGCGAGGAGCGGTCATCTAGCACCTACCGGGCACGTGGGGCGGCATACATACCGCCCCACGTGCCCTTCTGGACAGAAAGGAGTTCTCCGGCCATGGTCATAACCGTGAGCCCCACACTTGCCCTGTCGCTGCGCCCGTACACTCCGGCCGACCAGTCCGCTGTACTGCGGCTGATCGCGGCTGACCGGCTACCGGGACAACCGGAGGCGACACCGGCAATGCTCACCGAGGCACTGGAGGGCCGCTCGCCCGTGGATGCCCAGTGGTGGGCGGAGCTGGAGCGGCCTGCTACCCGGGTGGCTGTCGACGAGAGGGGAACAGTCGCCGGTGTGATCTCGTACGCGGTCCGCCCCAAAGACGACACAGGGCAGCTGCTCTGGCTGCACTGCCGGGAACATCCGCAGACTGCCGAGGCACTGATCCGGCACGCTCTCGGCGCCCTCGCGCCCCGGCCGGTGCATGCGTTCGACTTCGCCTCCGCCCTCTCCTTGGGGTTGGAGGCACTGCCGGTCCGTCACCGGCGCACCACCGCCGAGGCGTTGGAACGAGCCGGGTTTTCCGGAGAACGGCTGTGGCGCTACATGCGGGCCGAACTGCCCAACACCGCTCTGCCGTGCCTCACTCACGTCACGGCGGCACCCGATTCCAGCGGGAAGAATGCCCGCCGCCTCGAAGCCCGGCAGGGCGGGCAAGTCATCGCCGAGGCCGTTGTGGGCCCGCCACAGCAGGGAATCGGAGTCCTGTGGTGGATCGGCGTGGAGCCTCACGCGCGCGGACAGGGACTCGGACGGGCCATGCTTGGCACGGCCCTGGAATCTCTCACCCAGCTCGGTGCCACACAAGTGATCCTCTACGTCGATGACGACGCACCCCCCGGAGATGACCGCGACCGGACAGCGGCCAACTCCCTCTACGAGTCAGCCGGGTTTACAGAAATCGACCGGCTGTATTCCTACTCCCTATAAACTGGCTGGAATCAACAAAGGGCCCCGAAAAGGGGCCCTTTGTTTTCCATTTTGCAGTGTTCTTCTTTTCGCGGAATATTGCGCGCAATCAGACAGGGGATCCCGGGGCACTGGGGTCCCGGGGTGTGGTGCGGTCTGCTCCCAGAATCTACACAGTGCATCATCATGATGCATCTCCCTTGCGACAGGTTCGTTCGTCGAGCGATGCATCGCCAGTTCACGCCTTAATGGTGACGGGTCGGGTATATGCTGGTGGGGTGTTGTTGAGGTTGGCCGTAGGGGCTCCAGAGTTGGGGAGGGTTCGGGTGGAGCGCAGCGGAGCCCGTCACTGCGGTGGCTCCGACGCCCACGGGGCGGGATGGTCCGCCAACTCCTCCGTGGGGGTGGTGGCTGGGATTCCCAGGGTTTACACGGCACCGCACGTGATGCACCTCCCCTCGCAGCCAGCCCCGGGATTCCCGCTTGCGGGAATCCCTCAATTCCGCGCTTGCGCGGAATTGACTGCTTTTCAGGATTCCGCTTGCGGAATCCATATTCCCGCGCTTGCGCGGGAATTGACGAAGCGTTAGCGGAGTCATTCGCTATGCAGCGGCTTGCCGCTG
>NZ_JBQQBW010000038.1:0-65221 GCF_052245415.1 Streptomyces sp. 8N706
CCTGGACCTGCCCGCCGCCGTCAGCACAGGCAGGCGCGTCAAGCGACCCCGCCGGCGCGGGGATTGTCGTCCGCCGAGGCCGTTGGGCCGAAGGTCAGGGCCGGTTGTCCTCGTCGGGACCGTGGTCCTCGTCACCGTCCTTGTCCCGCTCCCTCTCCTTGTCCAGGGACTTGAGGAAGTCGGGGTTGTCATCGGGCGCCACCCAGCGGGAGCGGCCCCGTTCGCCGTACGAGCGCACCGCCCCTGCGGTCCCGGCGCGGCGGGGGCGGCCGGCGATGAGCCAGGCGATCGAGCCGAACAGCATGTAGCCGAAGAGCACGATGATCAGAACCCAGGCGCCCTTGGGGAGCTTTCGCACCTGGTCCTCAGGGGTGTTGAGACAGTCCATGAACGCGTAGATCCACAGCGCCAGGACCAGCAGAAACGGCAGATACCTGAGCATGGTGGAGCGGTCCCCCTGACGGGCGGGTGGCGGGGCCGGGAAGGCCCCCTGGTACGTGACCAGGGTAGTAGGTGCCCGATACTGGGGCTTATGGCTTATGACGATCTCCGCTCGCTGCTGCGGGCGCTGGAGCGCGACGGTGACCTCAACCGCATCAAGGCCGAAGTCGACCCGTATCTGGAGGTCGGTGAGATCGTCGACCGGGTGAACAAGGCGGGCGGCCCCGCGCTGCTCTTCGAGAACGTCAAGGGCTCGGCCATGCCGCTGGCCATGAACGTCTTCGGAACCGACCGCCGTCTCCTCAAGTCGCTCGGGCTCAGCTCCTACGACGAGATCAGCCAGAAGATCGGCGGCCTGCTCAAGCCGGAGCTGCCGCAGGGCTTCGTCGGGATGCGGGAGGCGTTCGGCAAGCTCGGCAGCATGGCGCACGTCCCGCCGAAGAAGGTGAAGGACGCCGCGGTGCAGGAGGTCGTCCTCATGGGCGACGACGTCGATCTCGACCGGCTCCCGGCCCTGTTCACCTGGCCCGAGGACGGCGGGTCCTTCTTCAACCTCGGCCTGACGCACACCAAGGACCCGGAGTCGGGGGTCCGTAACCTCGGGCTCTACCGGCTTCAGCGGCACGACCGCCGGACCATCGGGATGCACTGGCAGATCCACAAGGACAGCCGCAACCACTATCAGGTGGCGGCCCGGCGGGGTGAGAAACTGCCGGTCGCGATTGCCTTCGGCTGTCCTCCCGCCGTGACGTACGCCTCCACCGCCCCGCTGCCCTCCGATATCGACGAGTACCTCTTCGCCGGGTTCGTCCAGGGCAAGCGGATCGAGATGGTGGACTGCAAGACGGTGCCGTTGCAGGTCCCGGCGAACGCGGAGGTCGTCCTCGAGGGCTGGCTCGAGCCCGGAAAGACGCTCCCGGAGGGGCCGTTCGGGGACCACACCGGCTTCTACACCCCGCAGGAGGACTTCCCCGCGCTCACCATCGACTGTGTGACGACGCGCCGCCGGCCGCTGCTGCAGTCGATCGTGGTGGGCCGGCCGCCGACCGAGGACGGGCCGCTGGGGCGGGCGACGGAGCGGTTCTTCCTGCCGCTGCTCAAGATCATCGTGCCGGACATCGTGGACTACCACCTCCCCGAGGCGGGCGGCTTCCACAACTGCGCGATCGTCTCGATCGACAAGAGGTACCCCAAGCACGCGCAGAAGGTGATGCACGCCATCTGGGGCGCGCACATGATGTCGCTGACCAAGCTGATCGTCGTGGTCGACTCCGACTGCGATGTCCACGATCTGCACGAGGTCGCGTGGCGCGCGCTCGGCAACACGGACTACGCACGTGACCTGACCGTCGTCGAAGGCCCGGTCGACCATCTCGACCACGCCTCGTACCAGCAGTTCTGGGGCGGCAAGGCGGGCATCGACGCTACCCGGAAGCTGCCGGAGGAGGGCTACACCCGCGACGGCGGCTGGCCGGAGATGGTCGAGTCGGACCCGGAGACGGCCGCGAAGGTCGACCGCCGGTGGAAGGAGTACGGCCTGTGATGTCCGCGGCTGAAGGCATCGTCGGGCCGGGTTCGGCGCCGACGGGCGGCAAGGTCAGAGCGTTCCTCCGGCTCGTGATGATCGAGCACTCGGTCTTCGCGCTGCCGTTCGTCTACATCGCCGCCCTCACCGCGATGCACCTCGACGACGGTGAGATCCACTGGTGGCAGCTGTTCCTGGTCACCGTCGCCATGGTGGGCCTGCGCACCTTCGCCATGGCCTGCAACCGGATCATCGACCGCGAGATCGACTCCCGCAATCCCCGCACCGCCGGCCGTGAACTGGTCACGGGCGCGGTGTCCGTACGGTCGGCGTGGACGGGCGCGCTCGTCGCCGTCGTCGTCTTCCTGGGAGCCGCGGCGCTGCTCAACCCGCTCTGCCTGGCGCTGGCTCCGGTCGCCGTCGTCCCGATGGTGGTCTATCCCTACGGCAAGCGGTTCACCCACTACCCGCACGCCATCCTCGGGCTGGCACAGGCGATGGGCCCGGTCGGCGCGTGGATCGCGGTCACCGGGGAGTGGTCGTGGGAGGCGGTGATCCTCGGGCTGGCGGTCGGCGTCTGGATCGGCGGCTTCGATCTGATCTACGCCTGTCAGGACGTGCAGGCTGACCGGGAGCACGGTGTCCTGTCGGTCCCGGCGCGCTTCGGCATCCCCGGTGCGCTCCACGGCGCCCGCACCTGCCATGTCCTGACGGCCCTGCTGCTGGCCTGGTACGGGCTCGCCACGGGGGCGGGAGTGTTCTTCTGGGCAGGGCTGCTGATCGTCGTCACGGCGTTCCTCTACGAGCACTCGATCGTGCGGCCGGGGGATCTGTCCCGGCTCAACCGAGCCTTCTTCACCGTCAACGGCTTCATCGGGATCGCGCTCTTCGTCTGTGCGCTGCTCGACCTGGTGGTGCGGGGCCTCACCTTCTGAGCTCCGCTCCGAGCCTGCTCCCTTCCGAACCCTGCTCCACTCCCGAGCCCCTGAGACTCGCCCCCCGGCTCCGCCGGCAGACCCCGGCGGGGCAGGTCTCAGCCCGTGCGGGCGGGCTTACGGCGGCGGAAGAGGAAGGCCCCCAGCACCCCGCCCATCAGCCCGAAGAGATGGCCCTGCCAGCTGACCCCGGACGCGCTCGGCAGTACGCCCCACAGGATCGACCCGTAGAACACGGCCACCAGCAGACCGATGCCGATGTCCAGCGGCCGCCGGTCGACGAAGCCGCGCACCAGCAGATAGCCGAAGACCCCGAAGACCACGACAGAGGCGCCCGCGGTGACGGAGCCCGCCGGGGCGGTCAGCCAGACGCCGAGGCCACCGACGAGGATGATCACGCAGACGACCGCGACGAAGCGGCGTATGCCGCCCAGCGCGGCGAGGAAGCCGAGAACCAGCAGGGGCAGGGTGTTCGCCGCGACATGGCCGAAGCCGAAGTGCAGGAAGGCCGCGGGCAGGATGTCGGGCAGCTCGGCCGGCTCGCGGGGTGTGATGCCGTACGGGTCGAGGGCGTGCCCGCTCGCGACGTCGATGCCTTCGAGCACCCAGAGCAGCGCCACCCAGACGAGCATCAGCCCGGCGGCGGCCCTCGCCCGGTCGCCTCTGCTCGACTTCGCCGGTCCGACAGCCGTTTCGTACGACATCGCAGCCCCCTACGCTCCTCATGCCGTCACCCCGGACAACGGCCGGGGCCCCTTACCCGGTTCCTGGTGTCCGCCTCCGGATAGGCTCGAGCCGTGCAGCCGCCGCAGCCGAGACCGAATGACGACACCGGCACCGGGCAGCGCCGACCGTGGGTGGTCGGGGTGTCCGGGGCCTCCGGCACGCCGTACGCCGCCGCCGTGCTGCGTGCCCTCTTGCACGCAGGGGAGGCCGTGGACCTGGTGGTGAGCCGGGCCTCCCGGCTCACCCTCCTGGACGAGACCGGCGCCGCCTTCCGGGACGCGCACTGGCGCGAGGATCTGCGCGGCTGGCTGGCGCGGGGCGCGGACGGGTCCCCGGACCGGTTCGAAGCGACGCTGCCGGACCTGTCGGACGTACGGTACTGGGCGGCCGGGGACCTGGCGGCCGGGCCGTCGTCGGGCTCGTACCCGGCCCGGGGCATGCTGATCGTCCCGGCCAGTACGGCGTGTGTGGCCGGGGTGGCGCTGGGCCTGTCGAAGGATCTGTTGCAGCGGACGGCGAGCGTGACCCTCAAGGAGCGGCGCACGCTCGTGGTCGCGGTGCGCGAGACACCGCTGAGCGGTCAGACACTGAAACATCTGGTGACGCTGGACGAGGCGGGCGCGGTGGTGCTGCCGGCCTCCCCGGCCTTCTACGCGGGAGCGGCCCACATCCAGGATCTGGTGGACTTCGTCGCCGGGCGGGTGCTGGACGCGGCCGGGGTGCCGCACAAGCTGTACCGCCGGTGGGAGGGAGCGATCGGAGGCTCCCGGGCGGAGGGTTGACGCTTCCCGCGGTGGGGGAGGCGAGGGTCGGCGGCGGCAGGGGCAGCGGCACTGTGCGGGTGGTGCGCGCGAGAGCGCGAGCGGAACGGGAAACCCAGCGCTCGTAAAGATTTGCAGGCGAATCGCCTCATTCGCCTTGAATTCTATAATTGAATTTGCAATGACTGAATAATGGAAGGCTCCAGGTACATGGACGCGGTGGACAGGCAGCTCATCCAGGCCCTCCGGGAGAACGGCAGGGCCTCGTACGCCGAGCTCGGGCGGCTCGTCGGGCTCTCCGGGCCCAGCGTCACGGACCGGATCAACCGTCTGGAAGCGGCCGGTGTGATCACCGGCTACCGCGCGACCGTCGACTCCGCCTCCCTCGGCCTCGGGGTCACCGCACTCATCGGTATCTCGCTGACCGACGCCACCGACCATGAGGACGTCGCCTACCGGTTGCGCGACCTGGAGGAGATCGAGGACTGCTGGTTCATCGCCGGCGACGACTCCTACATGCTCAAGGTGCGCGTCACCGATGTGGACGGCCTGGAGAAGACCATCCGGCGGCTGTCCGGCACCAAGGGCGTCTCCCGGACCCGCACCACCATCGTTCTCTCCACCAAATGGGAGAACCGGGTCGGTGAACTCCCCGGGGACTGACGCCCGGAGGCGCCGGCCCGCTCCCGAACGGGCCCGAGGGGCCCGGCGGCCACGGCCCCGGCAGAGGGGTGGCGTACGCTCGGGTGAGCCCGATCGGTAGACGTATGGGAGGCGGCCGCATGGACGCGGGGCTCAAGCGCGAGCTGGAGGAGAAGGTCCACGCCGGGGAGCGGCTGACCCGTGAGGACGGCCTCGCCCTCTACGAGACCGACGACCTCGCCTGGCTGGGCGGCCTGGCCCATGAGGTACGGACGCGGAAGAACGGCGACGTCGTCCACTTCAACGTCAACCGTCACCTCAACATGACCAACGTGTGCACCGCGTCCTGTGCCTACTGCTCCTTCCAGCGGAAGCCGGGCGAGAAGGACGCGTACACGATGCGCATCGAGGAGGCCGTCCGCCTCGCCAAGGCGATGGAGAACGACAACCTCACCGAGCTGCACATCGTCAACGGCCTGCACCCCACGCTGCCCTGGCGCTACTACCCGCGCTCCCTGAAGGCCCTCAAGGAAGCGCTGCCCCAGGTCTCCCTCAAGGCCTTCACCGCCACCGAGATCCACCACTTCGAGACCATCTCCGGGCTGTCGGCCTCCGAGATCCTCGACGAGCTGATCGACGCCGGACTGGAGTCGCTGACCGGCGGCGGCGCCGAGATCTTCGACTGGGAAGTGCGGCAGCACATCGTCGACCACCGCACCCATTGGGAGGACTGGTCGCGTATCCACCGCCTCGCGCACGAGAAGGGGCTCAAGACCCCGTGCACGATGCTCTACGGGCACATCGAGGAGCCCCGGCACCGGGTGGACCACGTCCTGCGGCTGCGGGAACTGCAGGACGAGACCGGCGGCTTCCAGGTCTTCATCCCGCTCCGCTACCAGCACGACTTCGTGGACATGCAGGACGGCAAGATCCGCAACCGGCTCCAGGCCCGTACCACCATGGCGACCGGCGCCGAGGCGCTCAAGACCTTCGCGGTCTCCCGGCTGCTCTTCGACAACGTCCGGCACGTCAAGGTCTTCTGGGTCATGCACGGGGTGCAGACCGCGCAGCTCGCGCTGCAGCACGGCGCGGACGACATGGACGGCTCGGTCGTCGAGTACAAGATCACGCACGACGCGGACAACTACGGCACCCCGAACAAACTGACCCGCGACGACCTCCTCGACCTGATCCGCGACGCCGGTTTCCGGCCCGCCGAGCGCAACACCCGCTACGAAGTCATCCGCGAGTACCCGGGCCCGGACCCGGAGCGCCGGGAGTCGCCGCAGCCGATGCGGGTCTGAGCCAGGTCTGACCCGCGCCCGGGTGGGTACCCGGGCCTCATGAGCGGCCGTACCCCTGAAACCGATGAGCCCGAGGCGGCGTACACCGCCGAGCCGTACGTGCCCGTTGACGCCGATCTCCAGGCGCTCCGGCGGGCGGCGGCCGACTGCCACGGCTGCCCGCTGCACCGTGCCGCGAACCGAACCGTCTTCGGGGAGGGGGACGCCGACGCACGTCTCGTACTCGTCGGCGAACAGCCCGGCGACCAGGAGGACCGGCAGGGCAAGCCCTTCGTCGGGCCCGCCGGGAAGCTGCTCGACCGGGCCCTCGCCGAGGCAGGGATCGACCCGGCCGAGACCTACACCACCAACGCGGTCAAACACTTCAAGTTCGAACAACGCGGCAAACGCCGTATCCACAAGCCCCCGAGCCTCCGCGAGATGGGCGCGTGCCGGCCCTGGCTGGACGCCGAGCTCAGCCTCATCGACCCCGAGGTGATCGTGGCCCTGGGCGCGACGGCCGGAAAAGCCCTGCTGGGATCGGAGTTCCGGGTCACCAAGCAGCGCGGCATGGCGCTGCCCTGCCCCTGCCTGGACGGAGAGGAACGCCTCGTCGCCACCATCCACCCGTCCGCCGTACTGCGCGCGGACGACCGGGAGGCGGTGTACGAGGGGCTGGTGGCCGACCTGCGCGTGGCGGCCGACCTCCTGGGCTCTGCCTGAACGGCCGCCCGCGGCTCCCCCTCATTTGATCCACATCCGGACATGCTTCACTTGGATGTGGCCCGGTCCGCCGCACCAGAGAAGAAGGTCCGTCCGTGAGCAGCAAGCAGCACGCCACCCTCCGCTACACCGCGATGCGCCTCGGCATCTTCGTCGGCTGCTTCCTCCTCGTCTGGGGCCTGACCCGGCTCCGGATCGTCCCGGCCGGACTCGGCGACTCCAACGTCGTGTGGGTCCTGCTGCTGGCGCTGATCCTGTCCGCGCCCCTCAGCTTCATCCTGCTGCGCAAGCAGCGCGACGCGATGTCCGAGCGCATCGTCGAGCGAGTGGACCGCGCCAAGGAGCGGTTGTCGGCCCACCAGACCCAGGAAGACGCGTAACGCTCGTCACAGCACCGGACGACATCCCGGACCACCCCACCGCGGAGCAGCCGCTCCAGAGTGGGGTGTTCGCGTCGTGGGCGCCCTGAAGGGCGCCCCCGCCTCAAAGCCGGGCTTTGATGCTCTCAAAGTTCAAGTGTTAGCGTCCTTGTCATGACGACAGCAGCCGCGCACCGCCACGCCCTGGGCCTTGCGCTCACGGCGCGCCTGCCCGTCGACCTCTGCCGCTGTACGTCCGCGGCCTGTTGCCGCAGCTGAGCGACAAGCATCGGCGCTGCCGTCATCCCTCACGGCCCGCCGCACCCCGTCCTTTTTCTTTCCTTGCCCTGCCGGAGTGTGTCCGTGTCCACCGAAGCCCCCGTGAAGAAGCCGGCTCCCGAGAAGAGACTCGGCAGCCTCATACCGAAGGTTCCCTTCTGGGCCCAGATCCTCCTGGGCCTCGTTCTCGGCATCCTGCTCGGCTGGATCGCCCGCAGCGGTGACGTCGGCTGGCTCCTCACCACGCTCGACAAGATCGGCGCGATCTTCGTCCAGCTGCTGAAGCTGGCGGTGGCCCCGCTGGTCTTCTTCGCCATCCTGGTGTCGATCACCAATCTGCGGAAGGTCAACAACGCCGCCCGGCTGGCCACCCGTACCCTCCTGTGGTTCATGATCACCTCACTGGTCGCGGTCGCCATCGGCCTCGCGATCGGCCTGCTCACCAACCCGGGCGCCGGCACCGGCCTCACTCCCAAGGACGGCGCCAAGCCCGAAGAGGCGGGCTCCTGGCTCGACTTCCTCACCGGCATCGTTCCCACGGACGTCATCACGCCGTTCACCGAACTCAACGTTCTGCAGATCGTCTTCATGGCAGCCGTCGCCGGAATCGCCGCCCTCCAACTCGGCGAGAAGGCCCAGCCGATCCTGACGCTCAGTCAGTCCGTACTGGAACTGCTCCAGAAGGCCCTCTGGTGGGTCATCCGCCTCGCCCCGCTCGGCACCCTGGGCCTGATCGGCTACGCCATCGCCACCTACGGCTGGGACCTCACCGCCAAGTACGCCACCTTCACCGCCGATGTCTACATCGGCTGCGCCCTGGTCATGTTCGGCGTCTACCCGCTGCTGCTCGCCACGGTCGCCAAGGTCAATCCGCTGCAGTTCTTCCGCGGTGCCTGGCCCGCCATCCAACTGGCCTTCGTCTCCCGCTCCTCGGTCGGCACCATGCCGGTCACCCAGAAGGTCACCGAACGCCTCGGCGTGCCGAAGGAGTACGCCTCCTTCGCGGTCCCCTTCGGCGCCACGACCAAGATGGACGGCTGCGCCGCGATCTACCCGGCGCTGGCCGCGATCTTCATCGCCGAGATCTTCGGTGTGCACCTCGGTATCGGCGACTACCTGCTGATCGCCTTCGTATCGGTCATCGGCTCGGCCGCCACGGCCGGTCTGACCGGCGCGACCGTGATGCTCACCCTGACGCTGTCCACGCTGGGCCTTCCGCTGGAGGGCGTCGGTCTGCTGCTGGCGATCGACCCGGTCCTGGACATGATGCGCACGGCAACGAACGTGGCCGGACAAGTCGTATGCCCGTTGCTCGTCTCGGGGCGTGAGGGCATCCTCGACCGCGACACGTACAACTCGGCATCCGCCTCACCTGTGGATGTCGTCTCGGGCGCTCATGAGCCGGAGTTCGCCAAGGCCTGATGTCCAGGCACGCCTACAGCGCCCTCGGCCTCGCTTCAAAGCCGAGGGCGCAAGCAGTTCACCGCCCGGTTCGGCTCCGGCAGACCCGGGGAGGTGCTCTTCGACCGGATCTGCCGGGAGAACGGCATCACCCACCGGCTGACGAAGCCGAAGTCACCGACGACGACCGGGAAGATCGAGCGGTTCCACCAGACCCTGCGGAGTGAACGCGGTCTGCCGAAGCGGCTGGGGAGTCGCCCGCCTTCACGCCCGCGATGAGGAGACCGGCCCGGTCAGGTACCTCGCGCGGCGGTGTCAGCATCACTGTCGGCGGCAGCGGCAGTGCTGGCGGCCGGGCGGGTCGGGCGCAGGAAGAGGAACAGAGCCGGTACGAGGTAGAGCGCCCAGACGGCGGCTTGGAGCACGCTCGGGTTGGGCTGGAAGTTGAAGATGCCCTTCAGCAGGGTGCCGTACCAGCTGCCTGGCGGGATTGTCGCGCTGATGTCGAACAGGCGGTTGTCTAGGCCGGGCAGGATGCTCGCCTCTTGCAGGTCGTGGATGCCGTACGCGAGGACGCCGGCCGCGACCACGACCAGCATGGCGCCGGTCCAGGTGAAGAACTTCGCGAGGTTGATCCGCAGCGCGCCGCGGTAGAACAGCCAGCCGAGCACGGCGGATGTGAGGAGGCCGAGAATCGCACCGATCAGCGGGCGGACTCCGTCGTCCGTGGCCTGCACCGCGGACCAGACGAACAGCGCGGTCTCCAGGCCCTCGCGGCCCACGGCGAGGAATGCGGTGGCTACCAGGGCGCCGGTGCCGATGGCGAGGGCTTCGTCCAGTTTCCCGTGCAGCTCGGCCTTCAGATGCCGGGCGGTGCGGCGCATCCAGAAGACCATCCAGGTCACCAGGCCCACGGCGACGATGGACAGACCGCCGCCGAGCATCTCCTGGGCCTCGAAGGTCAATTGCGTGGAGCCGAACTGCAGGACCGCGCCCACGCTCATGCTGAGCGCGACCGCGATGCCAACGCCGAGCCAGATCGGCGGCAGCTTGCTGCGGTTGTCGGTCTTGACGAGGTACGCGACGAGGATGCAGACGACGAGGCTGGCTTCGAGGCCTTCGCGCAGGCCGATCAGGTAGTTGGCGAACATACGGTCTCCTTGGACGCGATACGCGATACGCGATACGCGATACGCGATACGCGGTGCGCGGTGCGCGGTCGTCAGGTGTCGTCAGGTCAGGACTGGCTGTTGAGGAAGCCGATCAGGGTGGCGCCCCACCAGCCGAGCTGGCTGACGGTGGCGGCCACGCCCGACTGGACGAGCAGGTGCCGGGGAACCCGGGCGTCGTCCCGGCACCGGTCGAGGCACTGCCCGAGCCAGTGGGCGTACAGGCCGTTGAGGGTGATGGCCAGGACGAGGCCGAGCTTCACGAGGGTCAGGGGCGATGTCAGGTCCGGGTGGAGGAACAGGCCGCTGACGACCAGTCCGGCCAGCCCGAGCCAGATCGGCACCTGCAGCCCGCAGGCGGTCTGCAGGACGTCGGCCAGGCGGCGGCGTCCGAGCAGCCACAGAACGGCGAACCAGTCGACGGCGAGCACGGCGCCGAGCCCGACGATGAGTGCGACGACGTGCAGAAAGCGGGCCGCGAGCTGCAGTGCCGGGTCGGCGTGGAGGTGGTGGGCCACCCAGCAGGCCGCCGCCAGGCTGGCGGAGCTGAGGACCCCCAGGGCGACGAGTGCCCAGACCGGGGTGGGAGGGCGGTCAGGGGCCCCGCCGCCGTCGGCGGCAGCGGGTCGCCCCGGTCCCCTGACGGACGGGGGAGCCGGGGCAGCCACTGGTCTCTCGGCGGTCGGAGCCAACTGTCAGCTCTCCGACTTCAGTTCCACGTCACGGAAGGTGGCGGTGACCTTCTCGCTCAGCGCGGGCTTCTCACCGCTCGCGCCGTGACGCAGGAAGGTCGGGGCCTGGAGCGTGGCGCGCAGGGTGTACTTGCCGTCCTTGGGGATCGAGAAGTTGTTCGCGTAGTGGAAGAACTCGGCGTAGTAGAAGTTCAGGTCCTGGGCCTGGACAACCTTGCCCTTGCTGTCGACAACCTCGAGGCGGATCGGCACGTTCGGCACGATGCGGCCGGTCTTGGCCTCAAACGGGATGATCTCGATGTGGTGGGTCTCGTCCTTGGCTGGCTCACGGTTGACCAGCTCGCCATCCATACCGTGCTCGGCGTGCTCGCCACTCTTGCCGCCCTTGGACTCGAACCACGGCTCGGCCGCCTCGACGATGTAGCCGATGCGGTACTCACCGGCCTTGGTCTCGCCGCCACGGGCCGCGATCTCCGCCTCGACCACGGTGTGCTGGTGCGCCACACCGGCCGGTGCCGTCTCCTTCACCTGACCCTTGGCGGGGGCATCGGTCTTGTCGTCGGCGCCGCCGCAGGCCGTCAGGGCGAGGGCGAGCGGGGCCGCCAGAGCGAGTGCGCGCAGCGAAGAGCGTGGCATGGCTGGAATCTTTCTATCGGAGATAAGGTTAGGCGAACCTAAAACCTTGCTGTGTGCAAGTCAACTCATCCCGCGATTGTGGATGCACGTGATATCTCGGGCGGCCAAATGAGTTTTTTCAGTAGCCGTAAGGGAGTTGACGAGCCATGAGCAGACCGCTGGGCGTGCGAAGCGGTAGCGAGAGGGTCACTATCTGGACAGCTGGGCCGACCTCTCACCTAGACTGCGCGCCGCCTCCGTCCGTATCGTCCCCAGGAGTACGTCGTGACCTCTCGCCTGACCCGGACCGCCGCTATAGCTCTGCTTGCCGCCGGCCCGCTGACTCTGGTGACCGCCTGTGCCGAGAAGAGCGGCGGCAGTGGCGGTGACGCGAAGTCGGGAGCCATAGCGGTCGAGGCCACCGACGACGCCTGCAAACTCTCCCGGACATCCGCACCCGTCGGGTCCATCGCCTTCGAGGTCAGCAACGGGGGCAGCAAGATCACCGAGTTCTACCTCTACAGCCCGGAGGGCAAGGTCGTCAGTGAGGTCGAGGGCATCGGCCCCGGCACGTCCCGCCAGATGACCGTGAAGGTCACGAAGGCAGGTGCCTACGCCACCGCCTGCAAGCCGGGCATGGTCGGCGATGGCATCCGTGGCAAGTTCACCGTGACTGCGAAGGGGAAGGGCTGACCTCACTCCTGCCTCCGCAGCCCGCGACAGCCCCGGATGGTCGTGCCATACCGGGGCTGTACGTGTGAGTGGGGTCGCTCAGGCGGTCGGGAAGCCGCCCGCCTTCACGCCCGCGATGAACGAGGCCCAGGCCCCGGGCAAGTGCGGCAAAGATCCACTCGCCTTCACCAGCATCGCCTGCACCATAGCCTCGGCTACCGGGGCCACATCCTCACCAAGTCCCGCCGCTACTCGACCACCTACGCGGCCCTGCGCGCCGAACGGGCCGAGCACCAATGCGCCGCAACCGAGGTGGGCGACGACGCCAACAGAGCGGCGGCAGTGGCGGTGACGCGAAGTCGGGAGCCATAGCGGTCGAGGCCACCGACGCCGTTGCCGGTCAGGCACTGATCCCGGTGCTTGTCGCCGCCCGGGAGAAGATCCTCGACCGGGAGGCCTACGACTCGGCGACGTCGACTCCGCTCGACTCCGCGGGCCCGTCCGGCGAGCCCCAGCCCGCCCCGGCCGCCGCGTAGGTCCTAGCCATCCGGCGCAGAGTCCCCGGTCACCGCTGGTGTCGGGGACTCTGCCATGGGCGCATGGTGTGAGCTGTACCGCTGGAGGAAGGGGGTGGGGAGCCCAGCGGGCGTACGATCACTCAGCCACGGGTGGCGGATGGCCGTCGATCCATGCCTGGTGGGCTGTCTGCCCCCGGTAGACATGCACTTCGAGGACGACGCCACGATGCTGCACGCATTTGTTCATCGGGCTGTTGCTTCCCGGCCACGCTGAGTAGCGTGGTGGCCTCAAGTGTTCAAGGGGGCAGGGGGACAGCTTGAACGTCGTCATATGCAGCCAGTCGGACTGTCGGAACGTGGCACGGGCAAGGCCATATCCCGAGGGTCATCTGTGCCGACAATGCCACCGCAAGATCCAGGATGCCGCGACATCTCCAACCCAGTTGCAGTCAGGTACCAGGTCCGGAAATCAGCGGGCGAGAAAACGGGCGCAACGGCGGAAGGACCGGGCTGCCGAGGCGCGCGCCCTGTGGCTGGAGAAGAGAGCAGCCGCTCAGGCAGGACAGCGCCACCGGCCTCGAATAGTGCAGGCGAAGCCCGAGATCAAGGGCAAAGCTCTCAAGCCGCCGGGCCCGCTCGCCGATCTGCCGTCCATGTGGTGGGAGTTCAACGGATAGTGCGCACGTGAGGACCCGGAGGATCTGGGGGTGACGTCCACATCTTCGAGAGCCACGGCTGGGCTCCCGGTGCAGGTTCCCTCTGTGCGCCCGTTTCCGGAGGACCTGTGTGGTACTCACGCGGCCTTCCCGGTCAACGCGCTGACAGCTCGTTGCCACGCCTCTGCCGTCCATGAACAGACCGCAGCCACACAGCCGGCTCCTCGAGGAGGTTCTTTTCCGGGTGCCGATTCGTGATCGCGGTCGTGCGCCCACTGAGCATGTGCCCGATGCGGACCTCCAGGTCGCCGCCGTGGTCGTCCCGGGCCGTGCTCGTGAGTTGCTGAACCGGGAAGCCGGGTCCGTCGGAAGGAAACCTCTGTATGCGCACCATTTATCGGTTCACCGTCGTGGGAGCTGCGGCGTTCAGCTTGTCCCTGTTACCGGGGACGGCGAACGCGACTCCTTCCTCCGGAGTGTCCGCCACGATCCTCGCTCAGACGACCGTGGGCGGTAAGGACTACATCCTCCGGGAGATAACGATCCAGCCCGGCGGGAGCACCGGCTGGCACTACCACGACGGCACGCTGTACGCCGTGGTCAAGCAGGGCACGTTGACGCGGACCGAGTCCGACTGCACCACCAACCACACCCACAAGGCGGGTGGCACGGTCGTGGAGCCCAGCGGGGCCGACCACGTCCACATCGGGCGCAACCTCGGCACCACTCCGGTCGTACTCGACGTGCTCTACGTCAACCCTGCGGGCACCCCGCTGGCGGAGGACGCGCTGAACCCGGGCTGCAGCTTCCAGTAGGCGGATGCGGCCCGCGCTGCCCTGCCACCGTCGGCCTCCACGACCGCTACCCGGATCGTGGAGGCCGAGGCCGCCCGGCCCTGCGTGTCTGCCTTGTCGCCCGTGAGCAGCCGCGCAGAGTCCCCGATCACCGCCGGTGTCGAGGACTCTGTCATGGGCACATGGTGTGAGCTTGTACTGCTGGGGTCGACCACCTCATCGGGGCTCAGTGCCGCCCGGAAACGGCCTGGTCGCCGGTGTTTCCCCCGCGGTTGAGCCAGGCGCGGACGGATCCGCCGTCATACATCACCAGGTAGTCGGCCTTGCCGTCGCCGCTGATGTCGGCGAACCTGACGTACTTCGACGCCATGCTTGCGGTGGTTGGGCCCCTCTCTGCTGAGGCAGCGCGAGAATCTGCCACCATGCAGACAAGGATCAATAGGTTCCCGACTGTGGGCAAGGGATATGACAATGCGGTGGCATGAGGTCCATCGGGACAGGAATATGGCGTGCGGGAGCAGGGGTACGCAATAAGTGCAAACCAACGGCCTTCCAGTAGATAAGAGGGGTCGACTGGGCGTGGCGTCGGCATATTCGCCGGTCTTCTTGTCCTGGCTCTTTTTTGGTGCGTGAGGTTCAGCTCCTGGAGCGCGGGAAGCATCGCCCTCCTGATTGACTTGGCCGCAGTAGAGTTGCTGCTTGTCATCGCGTGGCGCAAAGCGCGGCTGAGAATTGCCCTCATCGCAATGGCCGTACTCTTCGTCCCACTTATGGTGATGAAGCTTCTCGGTGAACTGTCATGAGTCTCGCCTCCGGGACGCTGATTCCGGCCATTGTCCCCGACCGCTGGCGAACCCTGGACCGGGCCCGCAAGGGCGGCAGGCCGGGCCAGTCCCAGCATCTGCGGGACGTTCCCAAGCCTCCGGTCGAGGAGGAGCTGGACAAGTGACCACCGACGTGGACAGGAGGGCGGGGGGTCCGCCGGCCGGTCACCGGGCTTTCCGGGAAGGGCGTGAGGAGGAGCGGCGAGCGTCCCGGCGAGGCACCGGGACTGGGGCCGCGGGCTCGCCCGGTGCACGCCGAGGCGTGCTCCCACATCGGGAGGATGGACCCACACCAGAAGGATGGACTCGCAGTGGCCTCCTCGTGGCCTTCACAGTCGTGACCACCGGACGCTCGAACCGTGGCCGGTACGTGTCGAGTGTGCGCAGGGGGCGTCGGGGCCACCGTAGGCTTACCCGCGAGTAGCTTTCGTGGGAGGGGCCAGAGTGGGCGAGAAGACGAAGCGGATGCCCAGGGCGGTGAGAGAGCGGCAGATGCTCGACGCGGCGGTGGCGACCTTCGCCCAGCGCGGGTACCGGGCCGCGTCGATGGATGAGATAGCCGAGCTCGCGGGGGTTTCGAAGCCGCTCGTCTATCTGTATCTCAACTCCAAGGAGGAGCTGTTCCACGCGTGCGTCCAGCGGGAGGCGGAGGCGTTGGTCGCGGCGGTGCGGGACGCGGTGGAGCCGGGAGGCGGATCGGCTGCCGAACAGCTGTGGAACGGGCTCCGGGGCTTCTTCGCGCACACCGCCGAGCATCCGGACGGCTGGGCGGTGCTCAACAACCGGGCAGGTACGCAGGGTGAGTCCTTTGCCTGTGCGATCGCCGCCATGCGGGAGGAGCTCCTCGCTCGTGTGACACAGCTGATCGCGGAGGCGGGGCGAGAGGCGGGGTGCGACCCCGGACTCGCCGAACGGGAGGTGGCCGGGCTGGCGCACGCCCTGGTGGGCGCGGCCGAATCGCTCGCGGGCTGGGCCAACGCCCGTACCGGCGACAGCCCTACGGCGAAGGAGACGGCCGCTCTGATGAACTTCGCGTGGGCGGGGCTGGGGAATCTGATGGACGGGCAGGGCTGGTCCCCTCCGCGCCCCTCCGCGCCGGATACCCAGAGCTGAGCTCCGGCTCGGGCGGTGGCCCCGCCGGAACCGGACCTCACGCGGCCGCTCCGCGCCCTGGACGTCACGGGCCACGGACGGTCGTGGGCGGCCGATCAGCTACTGCTCCGCGGGGCCGAGCGCTTCCGTCAGCAGGGCCCCGTCGCGCCGCGCCTCGGTCGCGATCACGGTGCCCCGGCGGTGGGGCCGCAGCCTCTCCGCGTAGACCGTCAGCTCCAGGGCGTCCTCCGTACTCAGCGGCCTCCACTGCCTGATCTCGGCCGACGTATGGACCAGGCCCAGCAACGGGAGCGGAAAGGCGCGGTCGGCCATCAGCCGGGCAGCCAGGGGGAAGGGAGGGGCGGCAGATGCGTACGGCCCCCGTTTCATTCGGTGGTACGCACCCTTCCGGGTGACGGACCTCCGAGCGGTCCGGAAGGTGGAGAGAGAGGTGGCGGGAAAGGGGGACGGAATGGGGCCCGGGATAAGGCACGAGGGAAAGGCGGCGGGCCATGACGGCCACAAAGGGCAGGAGCCCCGTTCCCTCGCCGAAGCGGGGGAGCGGGGCTCCTTGGGTACTGCGCGTCGACCGCGATCGGTCGACCCCGAAAGATCCGAAGGATCAGACCGGGGTGACGTTCTCCGCCTGCGGGCCCTTGGGGCCCTGGGTGACGTCGAAGTTCACGGTCTGGTTCTCCTCCAGGGAGCGGAAGCCAGACGCGTTGATCGCGGAGTAGTGGACGAAGACATCGGGGCCGCCGCCGTCCTGGGCGATGAAGCCGAAGCCCTTCTCGGCGTTGAACCACTTGACGGTTCCGGTAGCCATAAGCCCTCCTTGGGCCAAAGGGTTGCCCTGCTCCAGAACCTGCAAGAAGTCTGAAAACTACAAAAGCCTGCGGCGTCACATGCTCCGCAGGCTCTGTACTGCAAGGGAAACCAAACTGCAACTTGCGGCGAGCCTAGCACGCTGCGCTCAGCTGGTGAAAGAGGTGAAGATCACCCGGGAGTGGGGTTTCGCACCGAGATCATCGCGGGGACCCGTCGCTGCCGGGCTCCCCAGCGGTCTGTGCGGGTCTGTACGGGCATGTCGCATCTCGCTGTCCCCGGCGTGTCGGGGCGTGTCCCGGCCTCGGTTCCGGCGCGCGCGCCAGGGACCCGCGGCCGGTGTCCGGGGCGGCTGGAGCTAGCCTCACGATGTGGACCAACCTGAGCGAGCTGCCACCCCCGCCGCGGACGACGACCGTCGTAGCCGGCCCCGGGTCGGCCATATCCAGTTCCTCAACTGTCTGCCCCTCTACTGGGGCCTCGCCCGTACGGGCACGCTGCTCGACCTCGAGCTGAGCAAGGACACCCCCGAAAAGCTCAGCGAGCAGCTCGTCCGCGGCGAGCTCGACATCGCGCCGGTCACCCTCGTCGAGTTCCTCCGCAACGCCGACCGGCTCGTGGCGTTCCCCGACCTCGCGGTGGGCTGCGACGGTCCGGTGATGTCCTGCGTGATCGTCTCCCAGGTGCCGCTGGACCAGCTGCACCGGGCGCGGGTGGCGCTGGGCTCCACCTCCCGGACGTCGGTACGGCTGGCGCAGTTGCTGCTCGCCGAGCAGTACGGCATCGAGCCCGATTACTACACCTGCCCGCCGGACCTCGGTCTGATGATGCAGGAGGCGCAGGCCGCCGTACTGATCGGGGACGCCGCCCTGCGTGCGTCCCTGCACGACGCGCCGCGTCTCGGCCTGCAGGTCCACGACCTCGGCCGGATGTGGAAGGACTGGACGGGCCTGCCGTTCGTCTTCGCCGTCTGGGCCACCCGCCGCGACTACCTCGAACGCCGGCCCCGGATCGTGCACACGGTCCATGAGGCGTTCCTGTCCTCCCGGGACCTTTCGCTGGAGGAGGTCGGCAAGGTCGCCGAGCAGGCTGCCCGCTGGGAGGTGTTCGACGCCGAGCTGCTGGAGCGCTACTTCACCACGCTCGACTTCCGGCTGGGTGCGGAGCAGCTCGAGGGGATCGCCGCATTCGCCCGTCTCACGGGCCCGACGACGGGCTTCCCGGCGGATGTCCGGGTGGAGCTCCTCAACGGCGGGCAGCGGGGGCCGAAGGCCTGAGGCCCGCGGTGGCGGCAGGCCCGACGTCGTGGACCTGAGGTCGCGGCCGGCAGAGGGGGGAGGGCGCGGCTTCCGCCGTGCCCACACCCGTGTCCCCGCGCGCGTGCACGGGGTGAAGCAAGACCATGCACGCGGTGATCGCTACCGGTTCCGTGTCCACGCGCGCGTGGACGGGTGCCCCGGTCCGGACCCGGCGTGCGGGGCGCACCCGTGCGCGCTGGGGCCGGTACGAGCGCCCCGTCCCGGCCGCCCCAGGCTCTAAGCTGGCGGCACGCCGCAAGGAGGCCATCCGGGCGAGCCGAGGGGGGCACGGACGCCATGCATCCGCTGGAGGGGGAGGATCCGCGTGCCATCGGTCCTTACCGGCTGCTGCGCCGACTCGGCGCGGGCGGAATGGGCCGGGTGTATCTGGGGCGCAGTGCGGGCGGCCGTACCGTCGCCGTGAAGGTGGTGCATCCGCACTTCGCGACGGATGAACAGTTCCGGGCCCGCTTCCGCCGTGAAGTCGAGTCCGCTCGGCGCGTCGGCGGGCGCTGGACCGCTCCTGTGCTCGACGCGGACCCGGACGCCTCCGTGCCATGGGTGGCGACCGGTTATGTGGCGGGCCCGGCCCTCCACCAGGCGGTGTCCTCCGTCGGCCCGCTGCCCGAGCACTCCGTACGGGCCGTGGGCGCGGGTCTCGCCGAGGCGCTGACGGCCGTCCACGGGCTGGGGCTGGTGCACCGCGACGTCAAGCCGTCGAATGTGCTGCTGACCCTGGACGGGCCGCGGCTGATCGACTTCGGGATCGCACGAGCCACCGACGGCGCTGCGTCCCTGACCTCCACAGGCGTCTCCATCGGCTCTCCCGGCTATATGTCACCCGAGCAGATCCTGGGCGGGGACATCACGCCGGCCGTGGACGTCTTCTCGCTGGGTGCGGTGCTCGCCTTCGCCGCCACCGGGGAGGGGCCGTTCCCCGGGGACAGCTCGGCCGCGCTGCTCTACAAGGTGGTGCATGAGGAGCCGGAGCTGGGTGATGAGCTGCGGGGCGGCCTGCGCAATCTGGTCGCCGCCTGCCTCGCCAAGGACCCGGCCGCCCGGCCCACTCCGGAAGAGGCCGGGCAGCGCCTCGTCGAAGAGTCCGGTGCCTCCGCTGCCTCCGGTGTCGTACGGAGCGGCTGGCTGCCGGGTCCGCTGGTGGAGCAGGTCAGCCGCCGTGCCGTCGAACTCCTGGACCTGGACGCGGGGCCGATGCCCGTGCCGGGCGCCGCGGGGCCGGCACCGGTCCGGGGGCCGGTGCCCGAGCCCGCCTCGGGGGGCTCCGGACTGGTGACGATGCCCCCGGCCCAGTTCCCGACCCAGCGCTCCGGCTCCGACTCCGATTCCGAGCCCGGGTTCGACTCAGGCGCCGCTTCCGCTTCCGCACCGGTTCAGTCGGAGCCGACGTCCACGGCCGGTACTGCCGGAGGTGGTGGTGCCCCGGGTGCCTTCGGGCCGCCGCATCCTTCCTTCGCCGGTACGGGCGGGCCCCTCGCCGAGGCGGAGGACAGGTCTCTCGGGGAGGGGAAGGACGGGTCTCTCGCAGGCTCGGAAGAGTCCTCGGGGGGCGCGCGGCGGGCGCGTTTCTCCGTCTCCGCCTCGGCCACGGCGACGTCCCCGCCCCTGCGCTCCCGGCGCGGCCGCCGGCTGAGCTGCACGCTCGTCCTGTCCGTGGCCGCCGCGCTGGCCGTCGCGACGACGACGGCGTACTTTCTCGGCTTCCTCGGCCTGATGCCGGGTGGCGGTGGCAGTGGCGGAGGGGACGCCGTGGGGGACTCCCACTCGGAACCGCCCCTGCCGGATGCGGCACCCTCGCCGGGGGCTTCCGTGCCCAGGGCTTTCCTCGGCACTTGGAAGGGCGAGGTGGTCCAGGGCGACGGCACGCCCAACGGGGACGTGACCATCACCCTCACCAAGGGCGGAAAGGGCGCGAAGGTCGCCCGTCTGACGTACGGAGTTCTGGGGCTGGTGTGCCGCGCCAAGGGCGAGTTGGTCTCGGTCACCGACAAGAAGCTCACGCTCGAGGAGACCGGGGACAACCCCGGGGCCGCACCGCTGTGCACGGGCACCACGGCGACCGTGACCCTCACCCTCGTCGGCAAGGGCGTGCTCGCCTATACGTCGGACGACGCGGCGGGCGGCCGTCCCACCTCCCGGCTGACGAAGTCCGGAAGCTGACGCGCTGGAAGGTGCTGGCGCACCGGTGACAGACCGGGAGCGGCTGACGGGGAGGAAAGCGCCCGCGTACCGGAGGCAACCAGGTGCGGGGGAGCAGCTCACCGGCCGGCACAGCGCGGCCTCGCGGCCTCTGCGAAAAACTGTGCTCGCCCGACGGCGACGGTTCGCGCGTCGCACCCGGCTCGTACGCCCTGGTCCGTCCGTGGCCCCCGGCTGGGAGCGTGCACCGGTAGCCCGGACGGGTACGGGGCCCGACCGGCCCCCACCGGGAGTGTCCGACCCCTGGCGTACGCTGGATCGGTCCGACTGTGCCATCCGGGGGGCGACCCCCGGACGCCCGAAAAACCTCCGGAAGGGACGTCCCCGGTGAGCGAGAGCGCCGACCTTCAGTCCGTCCTCGACCGCGCCGCAGCCGGTGGCCGTATCACTCCGGAGGAGGCGCTCGACCTGTACCGGTCGGCGCCGCTGCACGCGCTCGGCGCGGCTGCCGACGCCGTGCGCCGCCGCCGCTACGCCGGCACCGAGCACATCGCGACGTACATCATCGAACGCAACATCAACTACACCAACGTGTGTGTGACGGCGTGCAAGTTCTGCGCCTTCTACGCCCCGCCGAAGAGCGACAAGGGCTGGACGCGCGACCTGGACGACATCCTGCGGCGCTGTGCGGAGACCGTCGAACTCGGCGGCACCCAGATCATGTTCCAGGGCGGACACCACCCCGACTTCGGCGTCGAGTACTACGAAGAGCACTTCTCCGCGATCAAGAAGGCATTCCCGGAGCTGGTCATCCACTCCCTCGGCGCATCCGAGGTCGAACACATGGCCCGGATCTCGAAGGTGTCGGTGGAGGAGGCCATCTCGCGTATTCACGCCGCGGGTCTGGACTCCTTCGCGGGGGCCGGCGCCGAACTGCTCCCGGCGCGCCCGCGTGCGGCCATCGCACCGCTCAAGGAGTCCGGCGAGCGCTGGCTGGAGATCATGGAGACCGCGCACGAGCTGGGCGTGGAATCGACCTCCACGATGCTGATGGGCACGGGCGAGACGAACGCCGAGCGGATCGAGCACATCCGGATGATCCGCGACGTCCAGGACCGTACGGGAGGCTTCCGCGCCTTCATCCCGTACACCTACCAGCCCGAGAACAACCATCTGAAGGGCCGGACGCAGGCCACCCTGTTCGAGTATCTGCGCATGATCGCGATCGCGCGGCTCTTCCTCGACAACGTCGCCCATATCCAGGGCTCCTGGCTCACCACGGGCAAGGAGATCGGCCAGCTGTCGCTGCACTACGGGGCGGACGACCTCGGGTCGATCATGCTGGAGGAGAACGTGGTGTCCTCCGCGGGCGCCAAGCACCGTTCCAACCGCAGGGAGATCCTCGACCTGATCCGCGCGGCGGACCGCGTCCCGGCGCAGCGCAACACGACGTACGAGCACCTGGTCGTGCACGAGGACCCGGCGAACGACCCGGTCGACGACAAGGTCGTCTCGCACTTCTCCTCGACCGCGATCGAGGGGGGCACGGCCCACCCGGAACTCAAGCTCATCGACGCGAGTTGAGCACTTCTTGCTGACCGTCCACACCGCCGATGCCCTCTGCCCGGGCCCGGGGCGGGAGTTGATCCGCGGCGGAGCGGTCGCGGTCGAGGGTGCGGCCGTCGCGGCCGTCGGCCCGTACGAGACGGTCGTGGCCGCGCATGCGGGTGCGCGAGTGCGCCGTTGGCCCGGGCTGCTGACCCCGGGGCTCGTCAACCGCCGCGCCGCGGAGCTTCTCGAGACCGTCTACCACCCGGATCCGCGTGAGGCGGACAGGCTGGGCACCGAGCCGGTCCGCGACCCTGCCGTGCTGGACGTACTGGGGCTGACGGGCACGGACTGGGCGGGGAGCGCCCGACGCGGTCTCCAGCGGATGCTGGGACACGGCACAACGGCGGTGGCCGGGCCCCCGTTCCGGAGCCCGGCGGTACGAACGGCCGTGTCCCGGTCGGGTCTGGTCACGGTCGTACGGCCCACCGAGGGGCCTGATGCGGGCGAACCGTCGCTCGATCCGCTGGGCGGGTCATTGCCGGAGGGTGTGCTCGCCGGGGTGCTCGCTCCGGGCGCCCGCGCGGACTTCGCGGTCTTCGACGTCCCCGTCGAGGTCGATCCTCCCCCGGCTGACGCCGGGAGGTGCCCCCTGGGCGCGCTGGCCGAGCGGGGGGCGGCCACCTGTGTGGCCACGGTCCTCAGCGGCCGACTCGTCCACCGCCGCCGCTAGGGCGTGTTTCGAAAGTCCCTCCCCCAGACTCCGTCCGGGAGGTGCCCCCAGGCCCGCGACGCCTGGCACGCACGCTCGCTGCGTTGTCGGGCTCGTCCGAGTACTCCCCTGGCCTTCGGCATGGGGGACCCCAGTACGAGGACGACCTCCCCCAGCCTCCGGCCGGGGGTACCCCCACCGCCTTGCGATCGCACGCACCAGCCGCCGCGACCCCCGCCCTTCGGGCGGACGGCGCTACTTTCGAAACACGCCCTAGCGCTGTGAGCGTCGTCCGGGTGGGCCGCGGTCGGACCCCCGGCGCGGTGTGGCCGAGGCGCCCGAGCCGGCCCGGTACGAGGGCCAACTCTCCTGCGTGTACCGCATCCGGCGCCGCCGACAGGCCCCGAAGATCTGCCGGTCCAGGCCGGGGCCCGGCTCACCGACTCGCGGGAACGTGCGCGGAGGGTGCCGCTCGTCGTGGTGCTGACCCGTATTCATACGTTCTGCCTGTAGCGGGAGTTCATGGGAACCGAAAAGGTGAAAGGAGGAGTCTGTACCCACACGAGTGATCCGCTAGTCACGGAGGGCGACATGCCGCCGTTCTGCCCCACCTGCGGTGCGCAGCGCCCCGCCGAGGCCCGTTTCTGTATGGGGTGCGGCAGGGAAACCCCTGCTCAGGCCGGAGGGGCCGGTCCTCTGGACGAGTCCCCGACGATCACGCAGTCCGCCGCCGTACCGGACCTGCTGCACACCCCGACGCTGGCGTCCGCAGCGCCACCGCCCTCGCCTCCGCCTCCGTACGGGGCTGCGACCCGGCCGAAGCCCGCCCGCAGCCGTCTTCTCACCTGGGGCGCCCTCGTCCTGGCGGCCTTTGTCGTCGGCGGTGCGGCGACGGCAGGGGTGCTGGTCCTGCGGGGCGGCGACGGGGGAGCAGGACCCGGCGGCGGGAGCGACAGCGAGCCACTGGCCGTGAAGAGCGAGGAGCCGGCCGTATCCCGGCCGGGCGTTCCGACAACCGGACCGACTCCTTCCGACCCGCCGTCACTGCCCTCGCAGTCACCGCCCTCGCCGTCGGCCGAAGCGACCACCGCGGCCGAGGCCCCTTCCACGCCCCCCGGTCTCCCCGCCAACTACCGGATGGTGCACGACCCGCAGGGCTTCTCCCTCGGGGTCTTCGAGCTCTGGCAGCGGGAGGTCAACGGCGGCCAGATCGACTACCGGGGCTCCACCGGCAACTCGTACCTCCGGATCGGCATCCGGGTCACCAGTCAGTCGTCCCGGGACCACTTCCTCGAGCTCGAAGAGATCGTCCGGAGGAAGAGCGACGGCTACCGGCGCCTGGAACTGGCCGGGAACACCTTCCGGGGGCGGCCCGGCGCCCGTTGGGAGTTCGTCTGGACCGAGAAGGGGAGCGGGCGCACGATGCACGCCGTCGACCAGTCGTATGTGACCGAGGACGGTACCGAGTACGCGATCTACTTCCAGGACTGGCACGACTCCTGGAGCGTGTCGCGGGAGTCCTTCGACATCGCTCTCGACACCTGGTCGGCCGGCTGACGGCTGCCCGCCGGCCCCTGCCCCGCCGGGCCGCGCCGTCGGCCTTGCGGAGCTCCGGTCGTCGCCCGCATCCGGTCCGGTCCACAGGGCGGACGCGGCCGGTCCTCGTCGAGCCCCGTCCGTCCCGGCATGCGTGGCCTGCCAGAATGGGCGCGTGACCCGAGCCTCCCTGGACAAGCAGCCGCACGAAGTCGCCGCGATGTTCGACGACGTGGCGGCGAAGTACGACCTCACCAACGACGTGCTGTCACTGGGCCAGGCCCGGCTCTGGCGCAAGGCGGTCGCGCAGGCCGTCGGAGCCCGGCCCGCCGAGCGGATCCTGGACCTCGCCGCGGGCACGGCCACCTCCTCGCAGCCCTTCGTCGCCGCGGGCGCCTATGTCGTCCCCTGTGACTTCTCGCTCGGCATGCTGAGGGAGGGCAGGAAGCGCCACCCCCACTTGCCCTTCACCGCGGGCGACGCCACGAAGCTGCCCTTCGCGGACGCCTGCTTCGACGCCGTCACCATCTCCTTCGGGCTGCGCAATGTGCAGGACACGGACGCCGCGCTCGGTGAGCTGCTGCGGGTGACCAAGCCGGGCGGCCGGGTCGTGATCTGCGAGTTCAGCCACCCCACCTGGGCTCCGTTCCGCACGGTCTACACCGAGTACCTGATGCGCGCCCTGCCGCCCGTCGCCACGGCGGTCAGCAGCAGCCCCGACGCGTATGTCTACCTCGCCGAGTCCATCCGCTCCTGGCCGGACCAGCCCGCGCTCGCCGCCCGGCTGCAGAAGGCGGGCTGGTCGAAGGTCGCCTGGCGCAATCTGACCGGAGGCATCGTCGCACTGCACCGCGCCGTACGGCTCTGATGGAGCCGGACTACCAGGCCGTACTGGAGCAGGTCGCGGCGGACATCGCACCGCAGATCGGCCGGGGGCGGCCTGCCGAGTACATCCCGGCGCTGGCCTCCGTGGATCCGCGGCGCTTCGGAATGGCCCTGGCGGATGTGCACGGGCAGGTGTACGGCGTCGGGGACTGGAGAGAGCCGTTCTCCACGCAGAGTGTGACCAAGGTCTTCACCCTGGCGCTCGCGCTGGCCCGGGGCGGTGACAACCTGTGGCAGCACGTCGGCCGCGAGCCGTCCGGCAATCCGTTCAACTCGCTGGTGCAGCTGGAGTACGAGAACGGCATTCCGCGCAACCCGTTCATCAATGCGGGCGCCCTGGTCGTCACGGACCGGCTGCTGGCGCTGACCGGTGACGCCCGCGGCGTGCTGCTGGACTTTCTGCGGGCGGAGAGCGGCAACGACCGTCTCGACTTCTCCCCGCGGATCGCCGAGTCGGAGGCCGGCCACGGCGACCGCAACGCCGCTCTGGCCTACTTCATGGCGAGTTGCGGCAATATGCTCAACCCGGTGCCGGCCGTGCTCGACCACTACTTCTGGCAGTGCTCGATCGAGATGAGCTGCGCCGATCTGGCGCTGGCCGGGGGTTTCCTGGCCCGGCACGGTGTGCGGTCGGACGGCTCGCGGCTGCTGACGCGCAGCGAGGCCAAGCAGGTCAACGCGGTGATGATGACCTGCGGTACGTACGACGCCGCGGGTGAGTTCGCCTACCGCGTGGGGCTGCCGGGCAAGAGCGGGGTCGGCGGCGGAATCCTCGCGGTCCTGCCGGGGCGCGCCACGCTGTGCGTGTACAGCCCCGGTCTGGACGCCCGCGGGAACTCGGTGGCGGGCGTCGCGGCGCTGGACCGCTTCACCACGCTGACCGGCCTGTCGGTCTTCTGACGCGAACCGCCTCACCGCATCGCGCCGCTCCCGCACCACCCCGCCACCGCATCGCACCATCCCGCCACAGCCCGCACCGCCCACCACCGCAGCGCACCACGCCGCCACCGCCGCGCCACAGCCCGCACCGCCCAGCCCCATCGCACCACGCCGCCACCGCCGCGTCACAGCCCGCACCGCCCAGCCCCGTTCACCTGACGATCGGCAGTCCCCGCGGTTCCTTGATCCGCTTCATCACGATCTGGGAGTTCACCTCCGTCACCCCCGGCAGCGCCGTGATCCGCTCGATCCACAGCCGCTCGTACGTGTCGATGTCGGCGACCGCGATCCGCAGCAGGCAGCCCGGACTGCCGAAGAGCCGGTAAGCCTCCACGACGTCCGGCAGGTCCTGGAGCGCCGCCTCGAACGCCTCCACCGTCTCGCGGTCACGTCTGACCTCCACCGAGACCAGCACCTCGAAGCCCCGCCCGACGGACGGCGGGTCGATCACGGCGCGGTAGCCGCGGATCACCCCGTCCTCCTCCAGCTGCCGCACCCGCCGCAGGCAGGGGGACGGGGTCAGCCCGACGCGTTGGGCGAGTTCCTGGTTGGTCAGCCGGCCATCGTGCTGGAGCTCGCGCAAGATGCTGCGATCGATCTCATCCATGACGCAATTATCTGTCCCGCCGCGCCGCGGCTATGTGAAATTCCGCCATCCTATGCCAGGAGTATTTCCCTATTCTTGCTCGTTGGCCATGGATGGACCGGGACAGACCAGGGGAGAGGGTGAGCAGGACATGCGACGAGTCGTCGTGGTGACCACCGGCGGGACGATAGCCAGCCGCTGGCAGGGCACCGGGTACGCCGCCGACGCGGCCGGACGGGACGTGCTCGCCACGGCCGTCGTCCCCGAGGGCGTCGAGACCCGGATCGTGGACCTCTTCACCGTCAACAGCCCCCGGCTGACCACCGCCCACCAGCTCGTTCTGCTGCGTTCCGTCCATGAGGTGCTGGAGGACCCGGCTGTCGACGGGGTCGTCGTCACCCACGGCACCGACACCCTGGAGGAGACGGCCTTCCTGCTCGACCTCCACCACCGCGACCGGCGCCCCGTCGTCTTCACCGGCGCCCAGCGGCCCCTGGAGGCCGTCGACGGCGACGCCTCCAGCAATCTCTACGACGCGCTGCTCACCGCCGCGAACGTCAAGGGTCTCGGCACGCTCGCGGTGTTCGCGGGACGCGTCCACGCCGCTCGTGGCACGGTGAAGACCCAGACCGTGGCCGCCGACGCCTTCGCCGACCCGTCGCACGCCCCGGTCGGAAAGGTCGGCTTCGGCCGGGTCGAGGTGCTGCGCCGCCCCGACCGGCCCGAACCGCTGACGCTGCCGCCCGTGGACGGCCACGTGCCGCGTGTCGACATGGTCATGCACCACACCGACGCCGATCCGCTGCTCTTCGACGCCGCCGTGCAGGCCGGTGCGCAGGGCATCGTGCTGGTGGCCACCGGGGCGGGCAACGCCACGCCGGAGTTCACGGAGGCGGTGCGCCGCGCGGTCTCCCGCGGCGTGCTCATCGCTCTGACCACCCGGGTCCCCGCCGGTCCGGTCACCCCCATCTACACCGGCGGCGGCGCGGTGGACCTGATCGCGGCCGGTGCGGTCCCGACCGGTACGCTCCGCGCCGGCCAGGCCCGTATCGCCGTGCTCTCCGCCCTGATGTCCTCGCCGCACCCGGCCGAGCGCACCGCCACCCTCCGCCGTATCGCGGACCCCGACACGGTGGCCGTCCCGGTCTGAGGCGGCCGTTGGGGACCCGGAGGAGTGGCCACCATGCCGTACGGCAACGGCTCCTGAGTGGCCCTCCTGCTGTGCGGCCGCGCCCAGCGGTCGTTCTAGACTGCGGAGATCCCGTCTCCGCCGAGAGCAGCAGGAGTGCCGACGTGACCGACACCGACCTCAACGAGCGCAGTGCCGATGTGATCGTCGTCGGGGCCGGACCCGCCGGGTCCACGACCGCGTACTACCTCGCGAAGGCCGGACTCGACGTGCTGCTCCTGGAGAAGACCGCGTTCCCGCGCGAGAAGGTCTGCGGCGACGGCCTCACTCCCCGCGCCACCAAGCAGCTCGTCTCCATGGGCATCGACATCTCCGAAGAGGCGGGCTGGCTGCGGAACAAGGGTCTGCGGATCATCGGCGGCGGTGTCCGGCTCCAGCTCGACTGGCCCGACCTGGCCTCGTACCCGGACTACGGACTCGTCCGCAAGCGCGACGACTTCGACGAGCAGCTGGCCCGGCAGGCGCAGAAGGCCGGGGCCCGGCTGTACGAGCGCTGCAACGTCGGCGCTCCGGTCCTCGACTCCCGTACGGGCCGGATCACCGGTGTCGAGGCGAAGCTCGGCGAGGAGAAGACGCCGGTCACCTTCCGCGCTCCGCTGGTGGTCGCCGCCGACGGCAACTCCACACGGCTGTCGCTGGCGATGGGCCTGCACCGCCGCGAGGACCGGCCGATGGGCGTGGCCGTACGGACCTACTTCACCTCGCCCCGCCACGACGACGACTACCTCGAGTCCTGGCTGGAGCTGTGGGACCGGCGCAACGGCGCCGAGCGGCTGCTGCCCGGCTACGGCTGGATCTTCGGCATGGGCGACGGCACCTCGAACGTCGGCCTCGGCGTGCTCAACACCTCGGACTCTTTCAAGGAGCTGGACTGGCGCGAGGTGCTCAAGGCGTGGTGCGCCTCGATGCCGGAGGACTGGGGCTACACCCCGGAGAACATGACCGGCCCGATCCGCGGTGCCGCGCTCCCCATGGCGTTCAACCGGCAGCCGCACTACACCAAGGGCCTGTTGCTGGTCGGCGACGCGGGCGGTCTGGTCAACCCGTTCAACGGCGAGGGCATCGCCTACGCGATGGAATCGGGGCAGATCGCCGCGGAGGTGATCGTCCAGGCGCACGCCCGCGCGACTCCGTCCCAGCGCGAACTCGCCCTCCGCGGCTACCCGCAGATCCTCAAGGACACCTACGGCGGTTACTACACGCTGGGCCGCGCCTTTGTGAAGCTGATCGGCAATCCGAAGGTCATGAAGGTCGCGACCCAGCGCGGACTGACGCATCCGCTGCTGATGAAGTTCGCGTTGAAGATGCTGGCCAACCTCACGGACCCCAGGGGCGGCGACGCGATGGACCGCATCATCAACGGCCTCAGCAAGGTGGCTCCGCGCTCCTGACGGCGCACCGGCCCCGCCCACGGCGGTGCCGGCGCGAGGGCGGCAGAGGCGGCCCCCGGGACAGACGAGGGCCCGACCGGTGTCCGGTCGGGCCCTCGGCGTATCAGTGCGCGTGCCGCGGAGGCACGTGCCGGCGCACGCTGCTGATCAGAGCACGCGCCGCGCGCTCGTCGGCGGGTAGTCGTTGAGGTCCTGCTTCACGACGCCCTTGCTCGGGTTCGCCGCGTCGATGTACTGGCCGTTCCCCACATAGACGGCCACGTGGTACGCGCTGCCCGTGCCGCCCCAGAAGAGGAGGTCGCCCGGCTGCAGGGCGTCCAGGGAGACGGCGGTGCCGGTGGTCGACTGGTCCTGCGAGACGCGCGGCAGGTCCACGCCGACGGTCTTGAACGCAGCCTGGGTCAGGCCCGAGCAGTCGTACGCGGAGGAGCCGGTGGCGCCCATGACGTACGCCTTGCCGAGCTGTGCCTCGAGGAAGCTGAGGACCTGGGCGGTGCTGCCGGTCGCGGAGGCGGAGGCGGTCTTCAGGGTGGTGCGCTCGGCGGAGCGCGAGGCGGCTTCCTTGGCGGCGCGGGCAGCCGCGGCCTTGCGCTCGGCCTCGGCCTTGCGGTCCGCCTCCTGCTTGGCCTTCTTCGCGGCCTTGCGGGCGGTCTCGGCCGCCCGGTCCTGCTGGTTCTGCAGCTCGGCCTGCTGCTCGTAGTCCAGGGCGGCCTGCTCGGTGGCCGCGGTGGACAGAGTGGCCGCGTCGGCGACCGCCGTGGTGACCGTGGGCAGTTCCATGGTCTCGGTGGCGGGCTCGGCAGCGGTGGCGCCGGAGGCACCGGTCACGGCCAGGGTGCTGAGGACGCCGCCGGCAACTCCGGTGCGCAGTACCCATGTGGACGCGGTACGACGGGGTTTCCGGCGGCTGGGTATGTGAGCGGTGTGGGACATGGAACCACGGCTATCAGGGGTGCGCGGTTACCTTCAAGAAACGTGTGGTGCGCCACAGTTGACGCGTACGTGTCCAGAATTGCGAATCCTGGATCTTGGAGGCCGCATTCCGGCCTGGAGGGGCCGCCGCCGGCCACACCCGTGATCAAGGCCTTTCATCATTTCGTCCGAATTGCTCAGCGCTTACCATCGCCCACCGTTGGTGGCCAAGTAACGCATTTCGGGACGGAAAAATGGCGTGGGATAGCTAACAGATTGAGCCCGAAATTGAACGCTGTGGGCCGTCTGTGAACGCATGCACGTACCCGGCGATCTTGCATGCCGCGACGCGCCCGCCCCCGACCCGTACCGGCCTCCCCGGGGCGCCGGCGGAGGGGCTCCCGGGCGGCCCGGTCCGGCCGTCCTCAACCTCTCCGCCGCCCCCTTCACGCGAGCGGGTGGCGTGTATTTATCAGCTGACGGAGTCCATCGCGAATTTGCCCGCAAGGCTGCCCTTTGCTAGGTGTCCACCTCTCTCACCAGCGGTAACACCCTCAGTAGTCACGGTTGGTGACTGCTCGGACGCTTCGCGTGTGAAGATCACCGCTCATCCGACTTCATGATCGTTCGTCAGGTGGTGGAGATCACAAACTCCTTGTCCGCCCCGTGTCGCAGATCACAGACCGACAGGCATAGGATGCAGGCGACTCGGGCTTGTGAACTGCCTCACATAGGCACGATCTTCGAGGCGGCAGCGCACACGCCCGGTCACGGTCCGCAGTCATCGTCGACTGGAAGGAGCGAGGAGCGTGAACGCCTATGCGCCCATCCTCGTGCTCGGCGCCCTCGGGGCAGGCTTCGCGATCTTCTCCGTGGTCATGGCCAGCCTCGTCGGCCCCAAGCGCTACAACCGGGCCAAACTCGAGGCATACGAATGCGGTATCGAGCCGACCCCGCAGCCGGCCGGCGGCGGTCGCTTCCCGATCAAGTACTACCTGACGGCGATGCTCTTCATCGTCTTCGACATCGAGATCGTCTTCCTCTATCCCTGGGCCGTCACCTTTGACGCCCTGGGGCTGTTCGGGCTCGTCGAGATGCTCCTCTTCGTGCTCACCGTCTTCGTCGCCTACGCCTATGTCTGGCGTCGTGGCGGCCTGGAATGGGACTAGGGGCCACATCATGGGTATCGAAGAGAAACTGCCGAGCGGCTTTCTGCTGACGACCGTGGAGCAGGCCGCGGGCTGGGTCCGTAAGTCCTCCGTCTTCCCGGCCACCTTCGGCCTCGCCTGCTGCGCCATCGAAATGATGACCACCGGCGCGGGACGGTACGACCTCGCCCGCTTCGGGATGGAGGTCTTCCGCGGCTCACCGCGCCAGGCCGACCTGATGATCGTGGCCGGCCGGGTCAGCCAGAAGATGGCCCCGGTGCTGCGCCAGGTCTACGACCAGATGCCGAACCCGAAATGGGTCATCTCCATGGGCGTCTGCGCCTCCTCTGGCGGGATGTTCAACAACTACGCGATCGTGCAGGGCGTCGACCACATCGTGCCCGTCGACATCTATCTGCCGGGCTGCCCGCCCCGCCCGGAGATGCTGCTGGACGCCATCCTCAAGCTCCACCAGAAGATCCAGGGCGAGAAGCTCGGTGTGAATCGTGAGCAGGCGGCCCGTGAGGCCGAGGAAGCGGCGCTCCAGGCACGGCCCACCATCGAGATGAAGGGGCTGCTGCGATGAGCGACGCACGCGAGGCCGCCGGGCCGCACCCGGCGATGATGCCCGCGCCTCTGCGCCGAGCGGGCGGAGAAGCGAAGCGGAGGGATGCCTGATGAGCGACCCACGTGACAGCGGGGCGAACGCCAATGGCGTCAACCCCGACAAGGACCTGAACGCCCAGAACCTCCCCGGCCAGCGCGGTGACCACGGCGAGGTCATCGCCACCCGTCGCGGCATGTTCGGTGCGAACAACGGTGGTGACACCACCGGTTACGGCGGACTCGTGCGGTCCGTACGGCTGCCGGGCGCCGCCACCCGCCCGTACGGAGGCCCCCGCGGCGGCGGCGCGTACGGGGAGTTCGACGAGATCGCCGACGAGCTCGAAGGCGCCCTGGAGGAGCAGGGGCTGCCCCCCGAGCACGCCATCGAGAAAACGGTCGTCGACCGCGACGAGATCACGTTCCACATCGCCCGCGAACACCTCCCGCAGGTGGCGAGGACCCTCCGCGACGACCCGGCGCTGCGCTTCGAGCTGTGCACCGGCGTCAGCGGCGTCCACTTCGACGGCACCGCGTCGCCCGAGAACGCGGGCCGCGAGTTGCACGCCGTCTACCACCTGCGCTCCATCACCCACAACCGGCTGATCCGGCTCGAGGTGAGCGCCCCGGACAGTGACCCGCACATCCCGTCGATCGTCTCGGTCTACCCGACCAACGACTGGCACGAGCGGGAGACCTACGACTTCTTCGGCCTGATCTTCGACGGCCACCCCGCACTGACGCGGATCATGATGCCGGACGACTGGCAGGGCTTCCCGCAACGCAAGGACTATCCGCTCGGCGGCATTCCCGTCGAGTACAAGGGCGCCCAGATCCCGGCTCCCGACCAGCGGAGGTCGTACACCTGATGTCTGCTTCTCACGCAACGTCCCACGCCACTCCACGAGAGACGACCGAAGGCACGGTCTACACCGTCACCGGCGGGGACTGGGACGAGGTCGCGGCCGCCGCCGCCAAGGCCGACGACGAGCGGATCGTCGTCAACATGGGCCCGCAGCACCCGTCGACGCACGGCGTGCTCCGGCTCATCCTGGAGATCGACGGCGAGACGGTCACCGAGGCCCGCTGCGGCATCGGCTACCTCCACACGGGCATCGAGAAGAACCTCGAGTACCGGACGTGGACGCAGGGCACCACCTTCGTCACGCGCATGGACTATCTGACGTCGTTCTACAACGAGACGGCGTACTGCATGGCCGTGGAGAAGCTCCTCGGCATCGAGGAGCAGATCCCCGACCGGGCGACCGTCATCCGCGTACTGCTGATGGAGCTGAACCGTCTCTCCTCCCACCTGGTCTGCATCGCCACCGGCGGGATGGAGCTCGGCGCCACCACGATCATGATCTACGGGTTCCGGGACCGCGAAATGATCCTGGACCTCTACGAGCTGATCACCGGTCTGCGGATGAACCACGCCTACATCAGGCCGGGCGGACTCGCCCAGGACCTGCCGCCCGGCGCGGTGGACGCGGTGCGCGAGTTCGTCAAGAAGATGCGGAAGAACCTGCCGGAGTACGACAAACTCGCCACCGGCAACCCCGTCTTCAAGGCCCGGATGCAGGACGTCGGCTATCTGGATCTCGCGGGCTGTATGGCCCTGGGGGTCACCGGACCGATCCTGCGCTCGGCCGGCCTCCCGCACGATCTGCGCAAGACCCAGCCGTACTGCGGCTACGAGACCTACGACTTCGAGGTGCCGACCACCGACACCTGCGACGCCTACGGCCGCTTCCTGCTCCGGCTGGAGGAGATGCGGCAGTCGCTGCGGATCGTCGAGCAGTGCCTGGACCGGCTGGAGCCCGGCCCGGTGATGGTCGCCGACAAGAAGATCGCCTGGCCCGCACAGCTGGCGCTCGGACCGGACGGCCTCGGCAACTCGCTCGACCACATCAAGAAGATCATGGGCACATCGATGGAGGCCCTGATCCACCACTTCAAGCTCGTCACGGAGGGGTTCCGGGTGCCGCCCGGCCAGACGTACGCCGCCGTGGAGTCGCCCAAGGGCGAGCTGGGCGTGCACGCGGTCAGCGACGGCGGCACGCGCCCCTACCGGGTCCACTTCCGCGACCCGTCCTTCACCAACCTCCAGGCCATGGCGGCGATGTGCGAGGGCGGCCAGGTCGCCGACGTCATCGTGGCCGTGGCGTCCATCGACCCCGTGATGGGAGGTGTCGACAGGTGAGCGACGCACGCATGAGGGCTTCCTGCGCGCAGCGCAGCCGCTTGACGGCGGTGGCGGGAGACGGGCGGGACACTCGGCCGCTGGGGGTACCGCCCACGCCGAAGGCTGTGGGGGAGACAACGATGGACGCACCTGTGCTCCCTCCCTGCCCGCCCCCGGGCAGGAGGGGCCCAGCGGGCGGAGATGGGGGAACCACCCAGGCGCAAGCTCTGGGGGAGAGCAGGGAGACGCGATGACAGACGTCAGTTTGGGCCTTCCGCAGATGCCCGCCCCGGACTTCCCGGCCGATGTACGGGCCCGGCTCGAGGCGGACGCGGGGGAGCTGATCGCCCGCTATCCCGACAGCCGTTCCGCGCTGCTGCCGCTGCTGCACCTCGTCCAGGCGGAGGAGGGACATGTCACCCGCACCGGCGTACGGTTCTGTGCGGAGATGCTGGGCCTGACCACCGCCGAGGTCACCGCGGTCTCCACCTTCTACTCCATGTACCGGCGGAAACCCTCGGGCGACTACCAGGTCGGCGTCTGCACCAACACGCTGTGCGCGGTGATGGGCGGCGACGCGATCTTCGACGAGCTCAAGGAGCACCTGGGCGTCGGCAACGGTGAGACCACCGACGACGGCATGGTGACCCTCGAACACGTCGAGTGCAACGCGGCCTGCGACTTCGCGCCCGTGGTGATGGTCAACTGGGAGTTCTTCGACAACCAGACACCGGAGTCGGCCAAGCGGCTGGTGGACGACCTGCGGGCGGGCCGCACCGTCGAGCCCACACGCGGCGCGCCCCTGTGCACCTTCAAGGAGACCGCCCGTATCCTCGCGGGCTTCCCGGACACCCGCCCCGGCGCGGTCGAGGCCACCGGCGGCGCCGGATCCGCGTCGCTGGTCGGCCTGCGGCTCGCCAAGGGGGAGGCCGAACCCGGCCGGGTCGTCTCGCCCCGCCCCGCGCCGCCGGAGAGCGCCGAGGGGCCGGTGACGCCGACCGGCGAGGCACCCTCGTCGCACCCGAGTTCCCACGACGCACCGCGGAAGACCTCCGCCTCCGATCCCGAGCACCCGGCCGGACCGGTGTCCGAGGAGGGTGAGTGATGACCGTGTCAACCGAACATGGGGGCACCTCCCGGCCGGGGGCCGGGGGAGAGACCGGCCCGGAGAAGCTGCTGTCCCCCGTGCTGTCGGCCTTCTGGGACCAGCCGCGGTCCTGGACCCTGGAGACGTACCTCCGCCACGACGGCTATGCGGGGCTGCGCAAGGCCCTGGCGATGCCACCGGACGAGGTCATCGCCCTGGTCAAGGACTCCGGACTGCGCGGCCGCGGCGGCGCGGGCTTCCCCACCGGCATGAAGTGGCAGTTCATCCCGCAGGGCGACGGGAAGCCGCACTACCTCGTCGTCAACGCCGATGAGTCCGAGCCCGGCACCTGCAAGGACATCCCGCTCCTCTTCGCCAATCCGCACGCGCTCATCGAGGGCATGGTGATCGCCTGCCATGCGATCCGCTCCGACCACGCCTTCATCTATCTGCGGGGCGAGGTCGTGCCCGTACTGCGCCGGCTGCACCACGCCGTCGCCGAGGCGTACGAGGCGGGCTACCTCGGCCGGAACGTGCTGGGCAGCGGCTTCGACCTCGACATCACCGTGCACGCCGGCGCCGGCGCGTACATCTGCGGCGAGGAGACCGCGCTCCTGGACTCGCTCGAAGGCCGGCGCGGCCAGCCCCGGCTGCGGCCCCCCTTCCCGGCGGTCGCGGGCCTCTACGCCTGCCCCACCGTGGTGAACAACGTCGAGTCCATCGCCTCGGTTCCCTCGATCCTGAACAAGGGCAAGGACTGGTTCCGCTCGATGGGCAGCGAGAAGTCCCCGGGCTTCACGCTGTACTCGCTCTCCGGCCATGTCGCCCGCCCCGGCCAGTACGAGGCCCCGCTCGGCATCACCCTGCGGCAGCTCCTCGACATGAGCGGCGGGATGCGCAAGGGCCACCGGCTGAAGTTCTGGACCCCCGGCGGGTCCTCCACCCCGCTGCTCACCGACGAGCATCTGGACGTCCCGCTCGACTACGAGGGCGTGGGCGCGGCCGGTTCGATGCTCGGCACCAAGGCGCTGCAGTGCTTCGACGAGACCACCTGCGTCGTCCGGGCCGTGACCCGCTGGACCGAGTTCTACGCTCATGAGTCCTGCGGCAAGTGCACACCCTGCCGCGAAGGGACGTACTGGCTGGTGCAGCTGTTGCGCGACCTCGAAGCCGGCAAGGGCCGGATGGAGGACCTCGACAAGCTGAACGACATCGCCGACACCATCAACGGCAAGTCCTTCTGCGCCCTCGGCGACGGCGCCGCCAGCCCGATCTTCTCCTCGCTGAAGTTCTTCCGCGAGGAGTACGAGCAGCACATCACGGGCCGGGGCTGCCCCCTCGACCCGGCGAAGTCGACCGTCTGGGCCGACGACCACAAGACCGCCACCACCAAGGGGGTGCCCGCGTAAATGACTGTCACGACCAACGCCCCCACCGGAGGCGGCGAGGCGGCCGTGCCGCCGGAGGACCTGGTCTCCGTCACCATCGACGGCATCGAGATCTCCGTCCCCAAGGGCACGCTGGTGATCCGCGCCGCCGAGCTGCTCGGCATCGAGATCCCGCGCTTCTGCGACCACCCGCTCCTCGACCCGGCCGGCGCCTGCCGCCAGTGCATCGTCGAGGTCGAGGGCCAGCGCAAACCGATGGCATCCTGCACGATCACTTGTACGGACGGGATGGTGGTGAGGACTCAACTCACCTCGCCCGTGGCCGAAAAGGCACAGCGCGGCGTGATGGAGCTGCTGCTCATCAACCACCCGCTGGACTGCCCGGTCTGCGACAAGGGCGGCGAGTGCCCGCTGCAGAACCAGGCGATGAGCACCGGACAGGCCGACACCCGCTTCGAGGGGCAGAAGCGGACGTTCCGGAAACCGGTCCCGATCTCGACGCAGGTGCTGCTGGACCGGGAGCGCTGTGTGCTCTGCGCCCGCTGCACCCGCTTCTCCAACCAGATCGCGGGCGACCCGATGATCGAGTTGCTGGAGCGCGGCGCGCTCCAGCAGGTCGGCACCGGTGAGGGCGATCCCTTCGAGTCGTACTTCTCCGGCAACACCATCCAGATCTGCCCGGTGGGCGCGCTGACCTCGGCCGCGTACCGCTTCCGGTCCCGGCCCTTCGACCTGGTGTCGTCGCCGGGCGTGTGCGAGCACTGCGCGGGCGGCTGTGCGACGCGTACGGACCACCGGCGCGGCAAGGTCATGCGCCGGCTCGCGGCCGACGACCCGGAGGTCAACGAGGAGTGGCTCTGCGACAAGGGCCGCTTCGCGTTCCGCTACGCCCAGCGGCCGGACCGGCTGACGACCCCGCTCGTACGGAACGCGGAGACCGGTGAGCTGGAGACGGCGAGCTGGCCGGAGGCCCTGGAGATCGCCGCCCGGGGTCTGGCGGCGGCGCGCGGCCGGGCCGGAGGCGCCGGTGTCGGCGTCCTGACGGGCGGGCGGCTGACGGTCGAGGACGCGTACGCCTACGCCAAGTTCGCGCGCGTCGTCCTCGATACCAACGACATCGACTTCCGGGCCCGCGTCCACAGCGGTGAGGAGGCCGACTTCCTCGCGGCCCACGTCGCCGGACGGGGCCGGGACCTCGCCGGCGGCGGACTGACGTATGCCGCGCTGGAGAAGGCCCCGGCGGTGCTGCTGGCCGGATTCGAGTCGGAGGAGGAGGCGCCCGGTGTCTTCCTGCGCCTGCGCAAGGCGTACCGCAAGCACGGCCAGCGGACCTTCTCCCTGGCCACGCACGCTACCCGTGGTCTGACCAAGGCGGGCGGCACCCTGTTGCCCGCCGCACCGGGCACCGAGGCCACCTGGTTCTCGGCGCTGGCCCGGGCACGGAGCGGCTCGGTGGTGGAAGGTCTCGACAGCGACGGGCTGCTGGCCGCCGAATCGCTGCGGGCCGAGGGCGCAGTGATCATCGTGGGTGAGCGGCTGGCCGCCGTACCGGGTGCGCTGACCGCCGCCGTAGGAGCCGCCCAGGCCACGGGCGCCACGCTCGTCTGGATGCCGCGCCGGGCGGGGGAGCGCGGAGCCCTCGAGGCCGGTGCACTTCCCGGGCTGCTGCCCGGTGGCCGCCCGGCCACCGATCCGCGCGCCCGCGCGGAGGTTGCCGCCCTCTGGGGCATCACCGGACTCCCGCACCGCCATGGCCGCGACACCGGCCAGATCATCGAGGCGGCGGCCACCGGCGAGCTGGGTGCCCTGCTCGTGGCCGGTGTCGAGGTCGCCGACCTGCCCGACCCGCACCGCGCCACCCAGGCGCTGGACGAGGTCGGCTTCCTGGTCAGCCTGGAGCAACGGCCGAGCGAGGTGACCGACCGGGCGGATGTGGTCCTGCCGGTCGCCGCCGTCGCCGAGAAGGCCGGGACCTTCCTCAACTGGGAAGGGCGGGCACGCCCGTTCGAGGCGGCGCTCAAACCGGACCAGATGACCAGGCGCCATGTCCTTCCGGACGCCCGGGTGCTCCATATGCTCGCCGACGCTTTGGCCCGTGGCACCGACAGCGCGGACCAGGGGCTGGGTCTTCCCGATGTGCGCACGATCCGGCGGGAGATGGACCGGCTCGGCCCCTGGGACGGCCCGTACGCCACGGGGCCCGGCAGGCCCGCGCATCCGCTGCCCCGCCCCGGCGCGGGCGAAGCGGTCCTCGCGGGGCACCGGCTCCTGCTCGACCAGGGACGTCTCCAGGACGGTGACGAGGCCCTGGCCGGGACACGGCACGAGGCGGTCGCCCGGCTCTCGGCCGCCACGGCGGCGGAGGCCGGAGTCGAGGAGGGCGCGCTCGTACGGGTCTCCGGCCCGGCCGGAGCCGTGCAGCTGCCCCTGCGGATCACACCGATGCCCGACCGGGTCGTCTGGTTGCCCCTGAACTCCGTCGGGCACGGGGTGACCGCGGACACCGGGGCGCGCCCCGGCGAGCTCGTCCGGCTCGGCGCGGCCGCCGAGGCGCAGGCATCGGAGGTGCGGTCGTGAGCGCGATCCCGTCCTGGGAGCCCGGCTCCCTCAGCCACCTCGCGGCCGAGGACCTGTCCGTGTTCGGGCAGGATCCCTGGTGGCTGGTGGTGATCAAGGCGGTCTTCTGCTTCGCCTTCCTGATGGTGACCGTGCTGTTCTCGATCGTCTGGGAGCGCAAGGTCGTTGCCTGGATGCAGCTGCGGATCGGGCCCAACCGGCACGGCCCCTGGGGCCTCCTCCAGTCCCTCGCGGACGGCATCAAGCTGATGCTCAAGGAGGATGTGATCGTCAAGCGGGCCGACAAGGCGGTCTACATCCTGGCGCCGATCGTGGCCGCGATTCCCGCCTTCATGGCCATCGCGGTCATTCCGTTCGGACCGGCCGGGAACGAGATCTCGATCTTCGGCCACCGCACCACGATGCAGCTCACGGACCTGCCGATCGCCGTCCTCTACATCCTGGCGGTCGCCTCGGTCGGGATCTACGGCATCGTGCTGGCCGGCTGGTCGTCCGGGTCGACGTATCCGCTGCTGGGCGGGTTGCGTTCCTGCGCGCAGATGATCTCCTACGAGATCGCGATGGGCCTGTCGTTCGCGGCCGTCTTCCTCTACTCGGGGTCGATGTCCACCTCGGCCATCGTCTCGGCCCAGCAGGACCGGTGGTTCGCGGTGCTGCTCCCGGTGTCGTTCCTGATCTACATCGTGTCGATGGTGGGTGAGACCAACCGCGCCCCGTTCGACATGCCGGAGTCCGAGGGCGACCTCGTCGGCGGCTTCAACACCGAGTACTCGTCGATCAAGTTCGCGATGTTCATGCTCGCCGAGTACGTCAACATGGTCACCGTCTCGGCGGTCGCGGTCACCCTCTTCCTGGGCGGCTGGATGGCCCCGTACCCGGTCAGCGCCTTCTGGGAGGGCGCGAACCACGGCTGGTGGCCGATGCTCTGGTTCGTCATCAAGGTCCAGCTGCTGCTGTTCTTCTTCATCTGGCTGCGTGGCACGCTGCCGCGGGTGCGCTACGACCAGTTCATGAAGCTGGGCTGGAAGGTGCTCATCCCGGTCTCGATGGTCTGGCTGATGCTGGTCGCGACCGTACGGGCGCTGCGCAACGAGCACTACGACTTCCAGGACATCGTGCTGTACGTCGGCGGCGCGGTCATCGCGGTCCTGCTGCTCTCCTTCGTCGTCGACATCTTCCGCGACCGCGAGGAGAAACAGCGGGCGGAGGCCGAGGCGCAGGAGGGCCCGCCGCCCGCGTTCGATCCGATGGCCGGCGGCTATCCCGTGCCGCCGTTGCCCGGACAGACCCTGCCGCCCGTACCCCGCCGGCGTCCCCGCCATGAGCGGACACTCGTCGGGAACGGGCCGGCGGAGACCCCCGCAGAGGGCAAGGAGGCCGACGGTGCCTGAGTTCCAGAACCCCGTGGCCGGCTTCGGCGTGACCTTCAAGGCCATGTTCAAGAAGCGGCTGACCGAGCAGTACCCGGAGGAGAAGAAGCCCACCGCGCCGCGCTTCCACGGCCGGCACCAGCTCAACCGGCACCCGGACGGGCTGGAGAAGTGCATCGGCTGCGAGCTGTGCGCCTGGGCCTGCCCGGCGGATGCGATCTATGTGGAGGGCGCGGAGAACACCGAGGAGGAGCGGTACTCCCCGGGCGAGCGCTACGGCCGCGTCTACCAGATCAACTATCTGCGCTGCATCCTGTGCGGTCTGTGCGTGGAGGCGTGCCCGACGCGGGCGCTCACCATGACCAACGAGTACGAACTCGCCGACCGGAGCCGCGAATCGCTCATCTACACCAAGGAGGAGCTGCTCGCGGGCCTGGAGGAGGGCATGGTCGACTCCCCGCATGCGATCTTCCCCGGTATGACCGAGCAGGACTACTACCGCGGTCTGGTCACCGAGGCCGCGCCCGGTACGGAGCGCCAGACCGTCACCCAGAGCGGGAAGCCGCAGGAGGCCGCCGCGGACTTCGGGGCGGACGAGCCGGCGTCGGAGAAGTCGGGGAAGGGGGTCGACGGATGAACGCGCTCGCGGTCACCGGCACCTCCGCCGGCGAGGCTGTCCAGTTCTGGCTTCTGGGCACGGTCGCCGTCATCGGCGCGCTGGGCACGGTCCTGATGAAGAAGGCCGTGCACAGTGCGTTGAGCCTGGCCGGGGCCATGATCGTCCTGGCGGTCTTCTACCTCGCCAACGGGGCGTACTTCCTCGGCGTCGTCCAGATCGTCGTCTACACCGGCGCGATCATGATGCTGTTCCTCTTCGTCGTCATGCTGGTCGGTGTCACCGCCGCCGACTCGCTCAAGGAGACCCTGAAGGGCCAGCGCTGGCTGGCGGCGGCCTGTGGGCTCGGCTTCGGCATCCTGCTGATCGCCGGTATCGGCCATGCCTCGCTCAGGACCTTCAACGGCCTCGGCCGGGCCAACTCCGGCGGCAACGTCGAGGGGCTGGCCGAGCTGATCTTCACCAAGTACGTCTTCGCCTTCGAGATCACCGGCGCGCTGCTGATCACCGCGGCCGTCGGTGCGATGGTGCTCACCCACCGCGAGCGCACCGAGCGCGCGGCGAGCCAGCGCGAGCAGGCCGAGGCGAGGGTGCGCACCGGCAAGCAGATCCCGCCGCTGCCGGCGCCGGGTGTGTACGCCCGGCACAACGCCGTGGACATCCCCGGTCTGCTGCCGGACGGCACTCCGTCCGAACTCACCGTCAGCGCGACCCTGCGCGCCCGCGGCCAGATCCGCGACGTCTCGCGTGAGGCACTCGCCGACCTGGCCGCTCTGGAGCAGCGCGCCGAGGAGCGTCTCGAGCGGCTGGACCGCCTGGAGCGCAACGAGGAGGCCAGCAAGTGAATCCGGTGAACTACCTCTATCTGGCGGCGCTGCTGTTCAGCATCGGCGCCGCCGGGGTGCTGATCCGGCGGAACGCGATCGTCGTCTTCATGTGCGTCGAGCTGATGCTGAACGCCTGCAACCTGGCCTTCGTGGCCTTCTCGCGGATGCACGGCAACCTCGACGGCCAGATCATCGCCTTCTTCACGATGGTCGTCGCGGCGGCCGAGGTCGTGATCGGTCTGGCGATCATTGTGACGATCTTCCGCTCCCGCCACTCGGCTTCGGTCGACGACGCCAGCCTGATGAAGCTGTAAGGGGTCGCAACAGTGGAGAACCTCATCGGATTGCTCGTCGCGGCCCCGCTGCTCGGCGCGGCCGTCCTCTTGTGCGGCGGACGGCGGCTGGACCGCGGCGGCCCCTGGCTGGGCACGGCCATGGCCGCGGTGTCCTTTGTGATCGGGGTCGTGCTCTTCGCCGACATGCTGGGGCGCGAGGGCGAGGCCCGCGCAATGCACCAGTATCTGTTCAGCTGGATTCCGGTCGGCGGCTTCCAGGCCGATGTGGCCTTCCGGCTCGACCAGTTGTCGATGACCTTTGTGCTGCTGATCACCGGGGTGGGGTCGCTGATCCACCTCTACTCGGTCGGCTACATGGAGCACGACGAGCGCCGCCGCCGCTTCTTCGGCTATCTCAACCTCTTCCTCGCGGCGATGCTGCTGCTCGTCATCGCCGACAACTACCTGCTGCTGTACGTCGGGTGGGAGGGCGTGGGCCTGGCCTCGTACCTGCTCATCGGCTTCTGGCAGCACAAGCCGAGCGCCGCGACCGCGGCGAAGAAGGCGTTCATCGTCAACCGCGTCGGTGATGTCGGCCTGTCGATCGCGATCATGCTGATGTTCACCACCTTCGGCACCTTCGCCTTCGAGCCGGTGCTCGAGAGCGCGAAGGACACCTCCGAGGGCACGCTGACGGCCATCGGCCTCATGCTGTTGCTCGGCGCCTGCGGCAAGTCGGCGCAGGTGCCGCTGCAGTCCTGGCTGGGGGACGCGATGGAGGGCCCGACCCCGGTCTCGGCCCTGATCCACGCGGCGACGATGGTGACCGCGGGCGTCTATCTCATCACCCGGTCCGGCGCGATCTTCAACGGAGCCCCGGACGCCCAGCTGGCGGTGGTGACCGTCGGCGCGGTCACGCTCCTGTTCGGTGCCATCGTCGGTTGCGCCAAGGACGACATCAAGAAGGCCCTGGCGGGCTCGACGATGTCGCAGATCGGCTACATGATCCTCGCCGCCGGTCTCGGCCCGATCGGCTATGTCTTCGCGATCATGCACCTGGTGACGCACGGCTTCTTCAAGGCCGGTCTCTTCCTCGGCGCGGGTTCCGTGATGCACGGGATGAACGACGAGGTGGACATGCGAAAGTACGGGGGCTTGAGGAAGTACATGCCGATCACCTTCGTCACCTTCGGCCTCGGCTATCTGGCGATCATCGGCTTCCCCGGTCTGTCCGGCTTCTTCTCCAAGGACAAGATCATCGAGGCGGCCTTCGCCAAGGGCGGTACGGAGGGCTGGATCCTCGGCGGCGCGGCGCTGCTGGGCGCGGCCATCACCGCGTACTACATGACCCGGGTGATGCTGCTGACCTTCTTCGGCGAGAAGAGGTGGCAGCCGGCGCCCGACCCGGACAAGGCGCCGAGTGTGGAGCCCGGTATCGAGGTGCACCCCGGGGAAATGCCGCACCCGCACGAGTCCCCCAAGTCGATGACGATCCCGATGATCGTGCTCGCCTTCGGATCCGTCTTCGCCGGCGGGCTGTTCAGCATCAACGAGGCCTTTGTGGCGTGGCTGGAGCCGGTCACCGGGCACACCCACGGGCACCCGCCCGTCAGCGCCCTGACCGTCACCCTCGCCACGATGGTGGTGCTCGTCCTCGGGGTCGCGCTCGCCTGGGCCCAGTACGGCCGCAAGCCCGTGCCGGTGGTGGCGCCGCGCGGCAGCCTGCTCACCCGGGCGGCCCGCCGCGATCTGCTGCAGGACGACTTCAACCATGCCGCCCTGGTCAAACCCGGCGAGTATCTGACCCGCGGGCTGGTCTATCTGGATCACACCGTGGTCGACGGGGTGGTCAACGGCACCGCTGCCTCGGTCGGCGGGCTGTCGGGCCGGATGCGCAAGGTGCAGAACGGCTTCGCCCGCTCCTACGCGGTCTCGATGTTCGGCGGTACGGCGATCCTGATCGCCGCCACCCTGCTGATGAGGGCGGTCTGATATGTCCTTTCCCCTGCTGACGGTCACGGCCCTGGTCCCCGCGGCCGGCGCGATCGCCACCGCGGCCGTCCCCGCCGCGAGGAGGGCGGCCGCGAAGTGGCTGGCGCTGGCCTTCTCCCTCGCCACGCTCGTCCTGGCGGCGGTCGTGCTCGTACGCTTCGAGCCGGGCGGCGCCCGCTACCAGCTCACCGAGTCCCACGCCTGGATCGCGGACTTCGGGGTGCGGTACGAGCTGGGCGTGGACGGTATCGCCGTCGTCCTCGTGGCCCTGACCGCTCTCCTCATCCCCTTCGTGATCCTGGCGGGCTGGCATGACGCGGACCCCCTGGAGGAGAAGGCCGCGACCAACCGGAAATGGCGGCCCACCCAGGGCTTCTTCGCGCTGGTCCTGATGGTCGAGGCGATGGTGATCCTCTCCTTCGAGGCCACCGATGTCTTCCTCTTCTACATCTTCTTCGAAGCCATGCTCATCCCGATGTACTTCCTCATCGGCGGCTTCGGGGACCGGGCCCATGAGCACGGCGACGAGGCGGCGGCGACCCAGCGCTCGTACGCCGCGGTGAAGTTCCTGCTCTACAACCTCGCCGGCGGCCTGGTCATGCTCGCCGCCGTCGTCGGACTGTACGCCGTGACGGCCGACGACCTCGGCACCGGGACCTTCTCCCTCCAGGAGATCGTCCAGGCGCGGGCGAGCGGCGAGCTGGACATGGCGGCGAACACCGAACGCGCGCTGTTCCTGGGCTTCTTCTTCGCCTTCGCGGTCAAGGCCCCGCTGTGGCCGCTGCACACCTGGCTGCCGAACGCCATGGGCGAGTCCACGGCGCCCATCGCCGTACTGATCACCGCGGTCGTCGACAAGGTCGGCACCTTCGCGATGCTCCGCTTCTGCCTCCAGCTCTTCCCGGAGGCGTCCAACTGGGCCACGCCCGTGATCCTCGTTCTCGCCGTGATCAGCATCATCTACGGCGCGCTGCTGGCGGTCGGCCAGCGGGACATCAAACGGCTGGTCGCCTACGCCTCGATCTCGCACTTCGGTTTCATCATTCTGGGCATCTTCGCGATGACCAGCCAGGGGCAGGGCGGCGCGACGCTCTACATGGTCAACCACGGGATCTCGACCGCGGCTCTGATGCTGGTCGTGGGATTCCTGATCTCGCGGCGCGGATCGCGTCTGATCGCCGACTACGGCGGTGTGCAGAAGGTCGCCCCGATTCTGGCGGGCACCTTCCTCGTCGGCGGTCTGGCCACGCTCTCCCTGCCCGGTCTCGCGCCGTTCGTCAGCGAGTTCCTGGTCCTGGTCGGCACCTTCAGCCGCTATCCCGCGCTCGGCATCATCGCGACCGCCGGGATCGTCCTGGCCGCGCTGTACGTCCTGGTGCTCTATCAGCGCACGATGACCGGTCCGGTCAAGGAGCAGGTGCGGAGCATGCCCGACCTCAGGACGCGGGAGCTGGTGGTCGTCGCTCCGCTGATCGCCCTGCTGCTCTTCCTGGGCGTCTACCCGCGGCCGGTGACGGAGATCATCAACCCGGCGGTGCAGCACACGCTCTCCGATGTGCACAAGAAGGACCCCAAGCCTGAGCTGGAGGCCGCGAAGTGAGCAGTGCGGTGACTGTCCACAGCCTGTGGACAACGGCGGCGGGGTCGCCGTCGGCCCTGAACGCCAACCTGGCGATCCCGGCTCCGCAGATGGAGTACGGGCAGCTGTCCCCGGTGCTGATCGTGCTCGGCGCCGCCATCGTCGGCGTCCTCGTGGAGGCCTTCCTGCCGCGCCGCAGCCGCTACCACATCCAGCTGCTGCTGTCGGTCGTCGGTCTCGCGGCGGCCTTCGCGGCAGTCGTCGGGCTGGCCGCGGGCGGCTATGCGACGGACAAGTCGCGGATCTCGGCGATGGGCGCCATCGCCGTCGACGGCCCGGCGCTCTTCCTCCAGGGCACGATCCTGCTCGTCTCGCTGGTCGCGGTCTTCACCTTCGCCGAGCGGCGGCTCGACCCGGCGGCGCACGGCAAGCGGGTCGACTCCTTCGCGGCCCAGGCGGGTGCCGTACCCGGCAGCCCGGCCGAGCAGGCCGCCGTCAAGGCCGGGTTCACCACCACCGAGGTCTTCCCGATCCTGCTCTTCGCGGTCGGCGGCATGCTCGTCTTCCCCGCCGCCAACGATCTGCTGACCCTCTTCATCGCCCTCGAGGTCTTCTCCCTCCCGCTGTATGTGCTGTGCGCCCTGGCCCGCCGCCAGCGGCTGCTCTCGCAGGAGTCCGCCGTCAAGTACTTCCTGCTCGGCGCCTTCTCCTCGGCCTTCCTGCTGTTCGGCATCGCGCTGCTGTACGGGTACGCGGGCACGGTGACGTACTCCGGGATCGCCGATGTCGTGGGCGGCTCCGTCCGGCAGGTCGACCCGGCGCTCGCCGGGACCATGGGCAATGACGTGCTGCTGCTGATCGGCGGGGCGATGGTCCTGGTGGGCCTGCTGTTCAAGGTCGGCGCCGTGCCCTTCCACATGTGGACGCCGGACGTCTACCAGGGCGCCCCCACGCCGGTGACCGGCTTCATGGCGGCGGCAACGAAGGTCGCCGCGTTCGGCGCGCTGCTGCGGCTGCTGTACGTCGTGCTGCCGGGCCTGCGCTGGGACTGGCGGCCGGTGATGTGGGGCGTCGCGATCGTGACCATGCTGATCGGTGCGATCGTCGCGGTCACCCAGACCGATGTGAAGCGGCTGCTGGCCTACTCCTCGATCGCGCACGCGGGCTTCATCCTCGCGGGCGTCATCGCGGCCACCCCGAGCGGTATCTCCTCGGTGCTCTTCTACCTGGCGGCGTACTCCTTCGTCACGGTCGGCGCCTTCGCCGTCGTGACGCTGGTGCGCGACGCGGGCGGCGAGGCCACACACCTCTCGAAGTGGGCCGGCCTGGGCCGCCGTTCGCCGCTGGTGGCGGCGGTGTTCGCGGTGTTCCTGCTGGCCTTCGCGGGCATTCCGCTGACATCAGGCTTCTCGGGCAAGTTCGCGGTCTTCAAGGCGGCGGCGGAGGGCGGCGCGGGCGTGCTGGTCATCGTGGGTGTGATCTCCTCGGCCATCGCCGCGTTCTTCTACATCCGGGTGATCGTCCTCATGTTCTTCAGCGAGCCGAAGCCGGAGGGGCCGACGGTCGCGGTGCCCAGCCCGCTGACCATGACGGCGATCGGCGTGGGTGTCGCGGTCACCCTGGTGCTGGGGGTCGCCCCCCAGTACTTCCTGGACCTGGCGAGCCAGGCGGGCATGTTCGTGCGCTGACGCCGGTGTCTTGATGACGGTGCCCCGGAGCCGAACGGCTCCGGGGCACCGTCAGTTGGGCCGTCCGGAGGACTACGCGACCGATGCCATGTCCGGGCGGATCCGGAGGGCGTTCTCGGGAGAGGTGTGGTGGGAATTCGGCTCAGGGTCGGCAGAACAACGGCGCCAATCCCCACAACGTGACGTTGACTGCCTCCGGCAGTCGCACCCGCACCCAGTGTGTCGCCGTCGCCAGGTAAAAGAACATCGGCTCCGGCTACTGGTAGAGCCAGCCACAACGCCTCGTCAGCGCGACTGCGCGAGGGGCACCGCCCGACTCTCTCCCGGGCGGGACCGACGCCTTCCCGGCAAAACGTGACCTTTTGGCCGGTGGTGCGTTCTCGACCATGACGGCGGCGGCCGCATCAGCAGATCGCGGGCCGCAGGCCAGCGGATTCGACGCGGACGGTGGGGAGATCAGGCCGATGGGACACCGGGGACGGCACGCGGCAGGAAGTGCCACCGCGCAGAAGGTCCGCAGGGTGGCAGCCATCGTGCTCACCGCCGGTGCGCTGGCTTCCGCCGGCAGTGGCAGTGCCTTCGGGGTGGTGGTCGACGACCTTCCGTTCAGCGGGGAGGAGAACACTGACCAGGACGGCGAGCAGAACCTCGCCTGCGGCAACTCCGCCCGCCTGGTCCGCGTCAACCTCGGTGAGACGGTGCACCGGAAGAAGAACTGTGTCGACACCGACGGCCACACCGCCCGTCGCAGCAGCCATGCGGGCGGCGCCCAGGCAGTCGGCGGGACCCTTTTTGGCCCCCAGGTCAACACCGCGCAGACCGGGCGGCAGAATCTCCACTGCGGCAACTCCGCCGACTTGGTCACCGTCAACGTCCTGGGCACCATCGACGAGGACACCACCTGCGCGGCCGCGGACCACGGTCACTCCCGCCGCTACGGACCCGGCGACGAGTACGCCCGCGGTGCCCGGACCCTGGGCGGCGCATCGGTCGGACAGCAGGTCAACACCGCCCAGGTCGGCAGGCAGAACCTCCACTGCGGCAACTCCGCCGAGACCCTCACCGTCAACGTGATGGGCACCATCCGCAAACACGCCAACTGTGTCGCCGCCGATCACTACCACGGTTCCGATTCCGCCGTCGTCCGACGAGGCCGGGCTTCCGCCGACGCCGGGCGTGTGGCGGGTCTGGAGACCAACACCGCCCAGAACGGTCGGCAGAACCAGACCTGCGGCAGCCCTGGCGGTGGCATCGACCTCCCCTTCGGCGAGATCGAGCGCAAAGCCCGGTGTGCCGTCCGGGACGACTCCTGACCGCTCGGTGCCCGGCAGCACTGGTTGACACCGACGCCGCAGACAGCGTCCTATTCCCGTCGGGGGCATCAAGGGCAGTGCAGTCACCCGCCGTCGGAGCCGCGGCTCCCGGACGGGCGTGCGGCCGTCGGGCGGGGCCGATCGTGCGGTGGCGCCAATCCGCAGTGCCAGCCGTGGACTTCGGTGAGGCGCGGCAGAAGCGAAGTGTCATAGGGGACATTTCTCCGCACTACGGGCCGTTGGCCGCCTGTTTACCGGCCGACGCCAGCATTCCTGTGTGAACTTTCCACAGATCCGGCCCCCGTACGCCGCACCGGCCGCCGTCCCCACCGGCCGGATCACCCAGGTCGTCGCCCATCGCGGCGCCTCGCACGACCAGCCCGAGCACACGCTCGCCGCATACGAGCAAGCCATCGAGGACGGCGCCGACGCGCTGGAGTGCGATGTGCGGCTGACCCGCGACGGCCGGCTGGTGTGTGTCCACGACCGGCGTGTGGACCGTACGTCCGACGGCCGTGGTGTCGTCTCGGCGATGACGCTGGACGAGCTCGACCGGCTCGACTTCGGCTCCTGGAAGGGCGGCGGCTCCGAACCGGCGCATGTGCTGGCATTCGACGAGCTGCTGGCACTCGCCACCTCCGCGTCACGGCCGGTCGGCCTCGCGGTCGAGACCAAGCACCCCACTCGCTGTGCGGGCCGCGTGGAGCGCGAACTCGTCCGTCAGCTCCGGCTCTTCGGCCTGGACCGGCTCCGCATGGACATGCCGCGGGTGCGGCTGATGAGCTTCTCGCGCCTCGCGCTGCGCCGTATGGCCGAGCTGGCCCCGGAGCTCCCCCGCGTCCTCCTGACCGAGCGGGCGCCGCTCTCGGGACGCACCGCGGCGCTCCCGCGCGGTGTACGGATCGCCGGTCCCGGCATCGAGCTCGTACGCGCGCGGCCGGACCTGGTGCCACGGCTGCGAGCCGCGGGACACCGGGTCCATGTGTGGACGGTGGACGAGCCGGAGGATGTGGAGCTGTGCCTCCGGCTCGGCGTGGAGAGCCTGATCACCAACCGTCCCCGGCAGGTCCTGGAGCAGATCGGTGACCGCTGACAGATGACCGCCCGGCCCGCTACTCGTCGCTGTCCGTGCGACGGCGAGGGGTGATCTCGGTGAGGTCGAGGTCAATGGTGAAGGGGACGGAGACCTTGAGCCGGTCGTGGAAGATCCCGGTGGGGACATAGACACCGGTCGCGGGCTCCAGCTCGAAGACGTAGACGACGGCTCGGCCCTTGTCGTTCTCCACCCGCCAGTAGTGCGGGATACCGGTCTTGGCGTACTTGAGCGGCTTCGTCTCGCGGTCTCGGGCTCTGGAGTCAGGGGAGACCACCTCGATGGCCAGGACGACTGTCTCGGCGGGGAACCGGGTCTGTTCGTCATCCAGGACAACCTTTCCCGGCACCACGACCACATCGGGCTCCGGTCGGTTCTGCGGGTCGATATCGATCGTGAACTCTCGGACGACCTCCAGGTCCGGGGGCGCTGCCCACTCCAAGCGCAGCCTGAAGAAGTCGACAGCGCGGGTGTGGAAAATGGTCTGCGGACTCACGAAGACGAGGCTCCCGTCGATCAGCTCCGTGTGCGGAGGGAGATTCGGAAGCCGGTCCAGGTCGTCGGCGGTCCAGCCGCCCTCGGGCGGGACAGGCCACCTGGGCCCCGACGCCTCGGGCTCGGTCTCGGGCTCGGGTTCGACGCTCATCAGTGCTCCCATGCGCTGGAGTCTCGCCGGTTCGCCCAGCGTATCGGGGAGGAAGCGGGGCCTCATCCCACGCACGTGTGAGCGAGTGGCGGGTGGTTGACACTCCTTGCCAGGCCTCGGGCCTCGGGCCTCGGGCCTCGGGCCTCGGGCCTCAGGCCTCAGGCCGCGAAGGCGCGGTGGTCGAGTCGGGTGGGCGTCGAGCTCTGGGGCCGGGTCGGCCTTGGCGCCGTCGGGGCCAAAGGTGCGCAGCTGTCCCACAGCCGGGCCGGATGCCGGTGCCGCCTCCGTCCGGGTGGTCACGCATCCGGCGCCTCGTGCGGATGGGGAGGGACCAGACGGTGGCCGTCTGCCCCGGCGGGTGGTGCCGTGAGAGTCGGCGGTGCAGGTCGTGGCAGCCAGTCCGGCCGGCCCTGGCGTGCCGGGGCCGGCAGGCGGCGCGCCGGGGCAATCCCTGTCAGACCGTCGCGGCCCGCAGGGCATACGCCCGGACGTCGGCGTCGGGATCGGTGACGACCGTGGACAGGGCCGTGCGGACGTCCTCCCGGTCCGCGCGCGGCAGGAGGGACAGGACGGCTGCCTTCCGGACGTCGGCGTGCGGGTCCTTGAGCGTCGTGGCCAGGGCGGGTACGGCCACATCGGCGTCCGCGACGGACAGACCGGTGGCCGCGCCCTTGCGCACCTGCCAGGCCGGGTCGTCGAGGGCGGCCACCGCCGGCGTGGCGAGCCGGGGCGGGCAGCCCGTCGCGGCCAGAGCCTCGAAGGCCGCGGCCCGTACGAGCACGTCCGGGTCGTGCACCAGGCTCTCCAGGGTTGCCAGCGCGGTGTCGTGGCCGTTGCCGCGCGGGGGCTCCGTGGCGTTCGAGTCGTCCGCGTGCGAGGTGGCGGCTTGGGGGGCGCCCCCGGCCTGGGCGCCGTCGCCGTGCGGCTGCGCGGTGTGGGCGATGCCCTCGGCCGCCCCGGGCCGGGGCTTCGCGGACTCGGAGACCGGGGCCGAGGCCGCGGCCGTCACAGCGGTGGCGCCGAAGCCCTTCGCCGCGGCCACGCGGACCTCGCGTGACGGGTCCGCGGCAGCCAGCGCCAGGGCGTCGACCGCGTCGACGGACACCAGCGCGCGTACGGTCTCGATGCGCACCTCGATGTCGGGGTCCGCGAGCGTCGGGGCGAACAGTTCCGCGCTGCCCATGCGCAGCGCGCGCAGCACGTCCAGGGCCGCTGCCCGGACCAGCGGGTCCTCCACCCGCAGAGCGGCGACCAGCGGATCGCGCAAGTCGGGTTCCGGCGGCAGGACTTCGACCAGCTCGCGCAGGGAAGCCGCCGCGGCAGCGCGGACCGTGGCGTCCGTGTCCGCGAGGGCCGCGGCCAGCGCCGGACCCGCGCCCGGCGGTGCGGTCTCCGTCAGGGTGGCGACCGCCGCGGCACGGACGGCCGGGTCGGGGTCGGCCGCATAGGGTGCCAGCACGGCGAGTTCAGGCTGATCGTCGGCGAGAGCGAGCAGTTCCAGGATGCGGGGGGACCGGTCGGAGGCCGCGGGCCCGGGGCCCGGGGCCGCTCCGGCGGCGCCGACCGGAGCGGTGCCGTCCGCCGTACTCGGGGTGGTCGTGGCACCGGCCGTACCTGCGCCGGCCGCCGTACCCGGCGCCGTCGTGGCACCGTCGAGCGGGCTGTGGGCCCCGGCGCCCGCCGGGCGCGAGCCGACCGGTGGGGTGTCCCGGCGCCCGGCCGTGGCGACCTGCTCCGGATACACCTCGCCGATGAGGCGGGATGGGCCGCCGACCGGCTCGTACTCCTCGATCGGGATCAGATACGGATCGACGGGCCGGGCCACGAACTCCATCCCGCCGGAGGCGGACTTCCGCAGGTCCAGATGGTGCAGCCAGCCCTCGTCGTCACGCTGCGGGTGATCCATGCGCTCGTGGTACAGGCCCCAGCGGCTCTCCGTGCGGGCCAGCGAGGAGCGGGCCGCCATCTCGGCGCAGTCGCGGATGAAGGTCACCTCCGCGCAGCGCATCAGCTCGTGCGGGGTCCGCGCGCCCATTCCGGCGATGTCGCCCCGCATCCGCTCGAACGCCTCGATCGCCAGGGACAGGCGGGCGCCGCTCTTGGGCGGGGCCACATAGTCGTTGACGAAGCGGCGGAGCTTGTACTCGACCTGGGGCTGCGGCGGGCCGTCCGGGCTGCGCAGGGGGCGGTAGACGAGTTCGTGGGCGTCCGCGAGCTGGTCCTGCGGCAGCTCCCCCTCGTACGCGCGGTACCGCGCCGCGTCCTCCCCGGCCAGATCGCCGAAGACGAACGCACCGATCATGTAGTTGTGCGGCACACAGGCGAGGTCCCCGGCCGCGTACAGGCCCGGGACGGTGGTCCGGGCGTGCTCGTCGACCCGTACGCCCGAGGCCGAGTGGCCGCCGCACAGCCCGATTTCGGAGATGTGCATTTCGACGTCGTGGGTGCGGTAGTCATGGCCGCGGCCGGCGTGGAAGGTGCCGCGGGTGGGCCGCTCGGTGGTGTGCAGGATCGATTCGACGGCGGAGATGGTCTCCTCGGGGAGGTGGCTGAGCTTGAGGTAGACCGGGCCGCGGTCGGAGGCGACCTCGGCCGCGAATTCCGCCATCATCTGCCCGGACCAGTAGTCGGAGTCGACGAACCGCTCGCCGTGCCGGTTGACCTGGTAGCCGCCGAAGGGGTTGGAGACATACGCGCAGGCCGGGCCGTTGTAGTCCTTGATCAGCGGGTTGATCTGGAAGCACTCGATGCCGGTCAGCTCGGCGCCCGCGTGGTAGGCCATGGCGTAGCCGTCCCCCGCGTTGGTGGGGTTCTCGTACGTGCCGTAGAGATAGCCGCTGGCGGGCAGGCCGAGGCGGCCGCAGGCACCGGTGGCGAGGACGACGGCGCCCGCACGGACGGAGACGAACGCGCCGGTGCGGGTGTTGAACCCCGCGGCTCCCACCGCCCGGCCGCCCGCGGTGAGGACCCGGACGGGCATCACCCGGTTCTCGATACGGATGCGCTCGCGCATCTCCCGTCGCCGCAGCTGCCGGTAGAGGACCTTCTTGACGTCCTTGCCCTCGGGCATCGGCAGCACGTACGAGCCGGAGCGGTGCACCTGGCGGACCGCGTACTCGCCGTGCTCGTCCTTCTCGAACTTCACACCGTAGCGCTCCAGGCGCTGCACCATCGCGAAGCCGCGGGTCGCGGTCTGGCGGACGGTGCTCTGGTCGACGATGCCGTCGTTGGCACGGGTGATCTCGGCGACGTAGTCGTCGGGTTCGGCCCGTCCGGGGACGATGGCGTTGTTGACGCCGTCCATGCCCATGGCGAGCGCGCCGGAGTGCCGTACATGCGCCTTCTCCAGCAGGAGGACGGACGCGCCGTGCTCGGCCGCGGTGAGCGCGGCCATGGTGCCCGCGGTGCCGCCGCCGATGACGAGCACGTCGCAGGACAGTTCCTCGGCGTCGCCGATTGCGGGGATCTCCACGGGGCGCCTTCCTTCTGTGGGCAGGTACGGGGCGGGGGTGCCGGACGGTGCTCGGGGGTGTTTGGGGCAGCGGGGGCGAGGGGCCTTCGGGTCCCGAAGGACGTTCAGGTACCAGCCTTCGGGCACGGAGCGGCTTCAGGTACGAGGGTCTTCGGGTAGCTGAAGGGCCATTCAGGTGCCCAGCGAGGCGAGGATCTCGCGGCGCAGCGCGACCGTCGCGGGGTCGCTGTGGGCGGAGCGGTCGCGAGGCCGGGGCACCTCCGGGACCCGGCCCGTACCGAGCAGCGCGACCCGGTCGCCCAGGAACAGGGCCTCGTCCACGTCGTGCGTCACGAAGACGACGGTGGCCCCTGTGCCGCGCAACACCTCGACCAGCAGCTGCTGCATTCCGGCGCGGGTCTGGGCGTCGAGCGCGCCGAACGGCTCGTCCATCAGCACGGCCCGCGGCTCTCCGGCCAGCGCCCGGGCGAGCTGTACACGCTGCCGCTGCCCGCCGGAGACCCGGTGCGGCAGCTGCTGTTCGCGCCCGGCGAGGCCCACGCGCTCCAGCCAGGTGTCGGCCTTCGCCCGGCGCTCGGCACGCGTCACGCCCCGTATGGCCAGCGGAAGTTCGACATTGGCGCGCAGGGTGCGCCAGGGGAGCAGCGCGTCCTCCTGGAAGACGATGGCGCGGTCGGCGCCGGGCCGGGCGATGGGCCCGCCGTCCTGCCCGGCCTGCCCGTCGAGCACGGGGAGCAGCCCGGCGAAGGTCCGCAGCAGGGTCGACTTCCCGCACCCGGAGGGGCCGACGACGGTCAGCAGCTCACCGGGTGCCACGTCGAGATCGACGTCCCGGAGTACGGGCGCGCCGGGCCGGCCGAGCGTGGCGGCCTCCAACGTCAGCCGTGCACCGGGCGGGACGGACTCGGCTGCCGCCGGGGCTTGGGGAATGGTGGCACTGGTGGTGGTCACGGGGCACCTTCTTCCTCACGGGTGGGTGGCGCGGGGGCCGGGGGCGCTGTTCCGCGCGCTGTTGCGATGTGCGCACCGATGCGGCCGCAGCTGCCGTTCGCGTCCCGGCCGGGCCACGCGGCTCTCGGCGCCGGGCCCCGGCGCTTCGCCCCGGCCGGCACGCGAACGGTCCGGCGCGGGAGCCCCGGTCCGGGCCGGGACCGGTGTACGTGGCCACGGCAGTGGCCTTTCCACCCGCCGCGCTGCGGACCGGGGCGCGCCCCGGCAGCCCGCGGCTGTGTTCCGCCGGATGCCCTCATGAGGTCTTCCGCTCGGTCCGGGGGAGCCAGCGGGTGAGGCGGCGGCCCAGGAGCTCCACCGCCGTCGAGGTGATCCAGCCGAGGACGCCGATGGTCGCCATGCCGACGAAGACGCCCGGGTAGTTCACGATCGTGTAGTCCTGCCAGGTGCGGTAGCCGATCCCGTACTCGCCGGAGATCATCTCTGCCGAGATCACACAGATCCACGAGACGCCGATCCCCACCGACAGCCCGCCCAGGATCCCGGGCAGGGCACCGGGCAGGACCACCGATCCGAGGATCCGCCACCGGCCGCCGCCCATGGTGAGCACGGCCTCCTCCCAGACGGGCGTCAGCGCGCGCACCGCGTGCCGGGTGCTGACCAGCACGGGGAAGAACGCCGCCGTGAAGGTGATGAAGACGATGCCCTGCTCGTTGCTGGGGAAGAGCAGGATCGCCACCGGCACCAGCGCGATCGCGGGAATCGGGCGCAGTACCTCGAGCACGGGCCCGATCAGGTCCGCGACGAGCCGGGAGCGGGCGATGGCCGTGCCCGTCGCCACGCCCAGCACGGCGGCGAGCACGAAGCCCGTGAGGATACGGCTGAGGCTGTCGGTCAGGTCCTGCCAGTACGCGCCGCTGCCCAGCCGGTCGCGGAACTCGCCCGCGACATCCGCGACCGTGGGGAACTGCTCGAAGCGCAGCCACAGATTGATGTCGAGCTCGGTGAGCAGCTGCCACAGGCCCAGGGCGGCGAGCAGCGAGCCGGCGCGCAGGGTGTAGCGCAGCCAGGGGCGGCGGGACGCGGTGCCGGAGGAGCCTGCCGCCGGTCCGGTCCCGCTGCCGTCCGCGGCCTCGGTGACGGCCGTGGGGTCGGGAGTGGCCGTGGCGTCCGCGGCCGGTACGGCGGTGTCGGAGGAGGCCGGGGAGAGGGCGGTCATGTCGCCGCCTTCAGTGCGCCGGCGTAGTCGACGGTCCGCGAGCCGGAGTGCTTCGCCTTCCAGGCGTCGGCCGCGGCCCGGGTGACGAACGGCCGGAGCTCGGAGCCGTCCTCGACCCATACGGCCCGGTCCGCGAACCAGCGGGTGCCGGTGGTGGCGTCCGGCACATACGCCGCCCGCACCTTCTCCGCACCACCGTGCCCGGCGACGTACCGCAGCAGCGCGGTCGGGTCGGCGAAGGACCGTGTACGGTTTTCGCCCTCCAGCCACAGCTCGCTCGCGGTCGCGGAGTCGCCGGGCAGCGCGGCCGGATTGGCGGTGGACCGTACGGCCTTGGCGTAGCCCTTCCCGTAGACCTTCTTCAGATAGCTGTCGTCGATGAAGCCGTCCACGTCGACCGGCCCGGTGAGCTTGGCCGCCTTCAGCACGGGCACGTCCTTCTTCAGGGCGGCGACGAGCTGGGGCTTGACGGTGGGGTCGAAGGTGGCGATGCCGTTGGCACCGTTGTACAGATGGACGACCTCGGGCGGCAGCCCGGTGGCCTTTGCGACCTTGCCGGAAGCGTCGAGCGGGTGCTGGTGCAGATAGCCGGTGGCCTTGATCTGGGCGGTGAGGAAGGCCTTCACCACCTCGGGCCGCTCGTCGGCGAAGGCGGCGCGGGTGGTGGTGCCGTGGAAGGTCGGCAGCTTCAGCTGCGCGCCGTCGTACAGCGCCCGCGCCTTGCCCTGGAAGGCGAGCAGGCCCGGCCAGGCGACGAACTGCGAGAGCGCGTCGACACTGCCGCCGTCGAGGGCCGAAGCGCCCACCGCGGGCTGCTGGTTGAGCTTGCGGACGTCCTCGTTCGGGTCGAGGCCCGCACGCTGGAGGGCCCGTACGAGTGTGCCGTCGGAGGCGGAGCCGACGCTGCTGGAGACCTTCCTGCCCCGCAGGTCCTTCACCGACCGGAGGGTGGAGTCCGGCTTGGTGACGATGGTGTTGAGCGCTCCGCGCAGGTTGTAGCCGGTGACGGAGACCAGCTTGGTGGGGGCCTTCAACTGCCGGCCCCGGGAGGCGTTGAGCAGCAGCGGGAAGTCACCCATGGACCCGATGTCGACCTTCCCCGCCACCATCTGGGCGGTGATCGGGGCACCGGTCGCGTAGTCCTGCCACGTCACCTTGTACGTCCTGCCGTCGCGGCGGCCCAGCTCCTTGAGCTCCCGCTCGAAGTAGCCGAGTTCGCGCAGCAGGGTGCCGGCGGTGACGGTGTTGATCGTCTTGGACTGGTAGCCGACGGTGACCGTGACGTTCTTGTCGTCGCCCTGTGCGTCCGCGTCACCTCCGCAGGCGGTGAGCGGAAGGAGCAGGGCGGTGGCGACGGCGGCGGGCGTCGCGGCGGGGACGGCTCTGCGCCTCGTCGTGCTGTGCTTCATCCGGCTGTGCATCATCGGAACGGCCTCTCACCTGGATCTTGATCAGCGGAGCAAATAGGGCATGTTGACGGTGACCGCGTCAGTGGGACACCGGGCCGCGCACGGGCCGCAGTACCAGCACTCGTCCACGTGCATGTACGCCTTGTTGCTCTCGGGGTTGATCGCGAGGGAGTCCAGCGGGCACATGTCCACGCAGAGGGTGCAGCCGTCGATGCACTTGGACGCGTCGATGGTCACGGGCACATCGGCACGCTGAGGGGCGAGAGGCATGGCTGTCTCCTGGAAACGGGTGTGCGGGACGTCGTCGGGGACGTGAGGGTGACGGGGGGACGGGCGGGGGCGTGCGGGTCAGAGCGAGCGGCGCAGCACTCCGCTCATGGTGATGCGGTCGCCGCGGAAGCGGATGAACTCCAGGTCCACGGGCCGGCCGTCGGAGAGATGGGTGAGCCGTTCCAGCATGAGGACCGCCGCGCCGCGCGGGGCCTCCAGTACGGCGGAGGAGTGCGCGTCGGCGTTGACGGCCTCGAGGGTGATCCCGGCGGTGCCGAGCGGCTGTCCGGTGATCTTCTCGATCAGCCGGAACACATCGGTGTTCTCCAGGTCGGCGCCGAGGAGTTCGACGCCGACGTCCATCGGGACGTAGGTGAGATCGAGGGAGAGCGGTACCCCGCCGAGGCGCCGCAGCCGCTCGATGTAGAGCACTTCGGTGTACGCGGGGAGGCGGAGCCGGTCGGCGACGGGCGGCGGCGCGGTGACCGGGCCCATGGCGCGTACTTCATTGCTGACGCGGCCGTGCTCGTGGAGGGTCTCCGCGAGCCCCTTCAGCCGGTCCAGCCCGTGCGGGTACTTCTCCGCCACCACGACCGTCCCGACCCCGGGGAGGCGCTCCACCAACTGCTCGGCGCGCAGCAGCTCGAACGCCTGCCGGACGGTGTTGCGGGAGACCCGGTGGTCCGCGGCGACGGCGTCCTCGAGGGGGAGTACGCCGTCCGGGAAACCGCCGGTGAGCACCTGGTGGCGCAGCAGGTCGGCGAGCTGGCGCGCCCGGTCCGCGCGCAGCCGTCGCCGGCGCGCGGCGGCGAGTGGCGCGGTGTGGGTGGGTTCGCGCACGGGGGCACCTCCCTGCGGTCGCTGGGGGAGTTCGGCTGGCATCGGCCGGCTCCGGGGTCGGCTGTATCGGTCGTGGTTGGGACCATAGCGACAGGCCGGCCGGGGGAGTGTTGCCACAGTGTTGCGCCACTGGGCGCTTAGGTCACAATGGTTCTGACCTGCTGTTTCTCTGGCGCTCCGAGAAGATCTGCCACTACGGGTCCCACGATCCGGACGTCCGGACCGGCCGCCACCGGACCTTCCGCACGATCGGCGACCGGTGTCCCGTCCAGGATCCGGACCGCCGTCTCAGCGGCTTCCCACCGCGTGCGGCACGTCTGCCGCAGCGGGCGCCCGTCGGTCCGGCGGACCGTACGCCGAACCGCTGCCGCCGGCGCCGCGCCCGATGGTGATCGGCATCGGTACGCGGGAGGCCGCCGCCCCGGTCACCGCGCGACGCGGCGCGTCAGCCCGCCCGTCCGTGGTGGTCGCGCGGGCCCTCGGGGCCGGAGGCGCACGGGCGGGTGAGGTCCTGAGGCGCCGGCCGCGTCAGCGCCTGGCGGGGGCGGTACGGCCGGTCACCGCGCCGAGGCCGGTGCGCAGGCCGACGGGGTCCTGGGCCCGGGCGGTGAGGTCGAAGCGGGCGTCAGCCCCAGCCGGTCACCTCGCCCAAGCCGGTGCGCAGGCCGACGGGTCCGGGGTGAGGTCGATATCGGGACGGCCGCGTCAGTGCCTGGCGGGGGCGGTGCGGCCGGTCACCGCGCCGAGGCCGGTGCGCAGGCCGACGGGGTCCTGGGCCCGGGCGGTGAGGTCGAAGCGGGCGTCAGCCCCAGGGTCACCTCGCCCAGGCCGGTGCGCAGGCCGAGGGGTCCGGGGCCCAAGCGGTGAGGCCGATATGGGACGGCCGCGTCAGTGCCTGGCGGGGGCGACGCGGCCGGTCACCTCGCCCAGGCCCGTACGCAGACCGTCGGGCCCCGGGGCCCAGGCGGTGAGCGTGACCTCGTCGCCGTCCTCCAGGAAGGTGCGCTTGCCGTCCGGCAGCTCCAGGGGGTCGCGGCCCGCCCAGGTGAGCTCCAGCAGGCAGCCCCGCTCCTCCGCCCGCTCACCGCTGACCGTGCCGGACGCATACAGATCGCCCGTGCGCAGAGAAGCGCCGTTGACCGTCATATGGGCCAGCTGCTGGGCCCCCGTCCAGTACATCGTGGAGAACGGCGGCCGGGAGACGGTGTGTCCGTTGATGGCGACACCGATCCGGATGTCCAGGCCGGCGGGCTCCAGCGCGCTGTCGTCCAGGTACGGCAGCAGCTCATGGGTGCGGGGCGGGGGCGCCGTACGGGCCGGGTCGAGCGCGTCGAGCGGGGTGACCCACGCGGACACCGACGTGGCGAAGGACTTCCCCAGGAACGGGCCGAGGGGGACGGTCTCCCAGGACTGGATGTCCCGCGCCGACCAGTCGTTGAGCAGACAGACACCGAACACATGCTCACGGAACGCGGACTGCGGCACCGTCTCGCCGAGCGCCGTCGGGGTCCCCACCACGAAGCCGACCTCGGCCTCGATATCGAGACGCTGGGTGGGGCCGAACACCGGGCCGGGTGCGGCCGCGGAAGAGGGGTCGGCGGTGGGCCTGCGCTGGCCGCTGGGCCGTACGACCGGGGTGCCGGAGACCACGACGGTGCCCGCCCGGCCGTGGTATCCGATGGGCAGATGCTTCCAGTTGGGGGTCAGCGGCTCCCCGCCGGGCCGGAAGATCCGGCCGACGTTCGTGGCGTGATGTTCGCTGGCGTAGAAGTCGACATAGTCGGCGACCTCGAAGGGGAGGTGCAGCATGACCGCGTCGAGGGGGTGCAGGAAGGGGTCGATCGCCGGGTAGCCGAGCCAGGTCCGGATGCCGCTGCGGACGGCCTGCCAGACGGGGCGGCCGGCCGCCATCAGGGCGTTCAGCGTCGGGTGCGCGAGCAGGTCGGAGTACGGGGAACCGAGCGCCGTCGCCGCCGTGTGGACGTCCAGCACCCGGTCGCCGTAGCGCACGCCGATACGGCGGCGGTCCGGCTCGTCGGCGGTGCTGAAGACGCCGTAGGGGAGGTTGTGCAGGCCGAAGGGGTCGCCTTGCGCAAGATCGAGCGGGCTCTGCTCGGGCATGGTCGCTGCCTCGCCTTCCTGTCCGCCGTTGGTCGGTCCCACAGGTTACGGCCTGATGGCGCGCCATGGGCCGATCGGCAATGAATACTAAAGAGCTCGCAATTGCCCGGAAAAGCGCCCCTGTCAGTGCTGATGTTGACGTATCGTCCTTGTCAGGTCATGGGCAGTGGGGGGCCACTGGGCCGGATGGCCGAGGGGGACTGGTGGCGAGCAGTGGCGCGCTGTTCAGGGCGGACCGGAGTGTGCCCGGACTGGTCGTGAAGATCGGCAACTATCCGCTGCACCACGGGGGCGTCGGCGCCATCCGCAGCCTGGGCCGGCTGGGCGTGCCGATGTACGCGGTCACGGAGGACCGTTGGACTCCCGCCGCGCAGTCCCGCTATCTCCGGCAGCCCTTCGTCTGGCCGACGTCCGGCCGGGAGAGCCCGGAACGGCTGGTCGACGGGCTGCTGCGGATCGGGCGCAGGATCGGTCGGCCCGCCGTGCTCATCCCGACCGACGAAGAGGCGGCGGTGCTGATCGCCGAGCAAGCGGGCGCGCTGCGCGAGCGGTTCCTCTTCCCGCGTGTGGACCCGGAGTTACCCCGCCGACTGGCCAGCAAGCAGGGGCTGCACGAGCTGTGCGTGGAGCACGGTGTGCCCTCTCCCGCCGCCGTCTTCCCCGACTCGTACGCCGATGTCGAGGAGTTCGCGGCGAGCGCGCGTTTCCCGGTGGTCGCCAAGAACCGCGAGGCCTTCGAGCGCCGCCGCCGGCCCGCTGTGCACGGCACCACCCGTATCGGCGGGGCCGCCCAGCTCCTCCGGCTGGCGCGGGGCTGGGGGCCGCAGCCGGGGGTGATCCTCCAGGAGTACCTGCCGAGGGAGGAGGCCGAGGACTGGATCGTGCACGCCTACTTCGACGCGGACAGCCTCCCGTTGGCCCTCTTCACCGGGGTCAAGGTGCGCTCCTGGCCGCCGCACGCGGGGATGACCGCACGCGCCTGCGTCGTCGACAATCCCGGACTCGCCGCCCTTGCAGCCCAGTTCGTCAAGGAGATCGGCTTCTCCGGGATCGTCGATCTCGATCTGCGGTACGACCGCCGCGACGAGCGGTACAAACTGCTGGACTTCAACCCCCGGATGGGCGCGCAGTTCCGGCTCTTCGAGAACGCGGCGGGGATCGACGTGGTCCGCGCCCAGCATCTGGACCTCACCGGGCGGACGGTCCCCGAGGGGGAGCAGCGCGCCGGACACCACTTCGTCGTCGAGAACATCGATCTGCCCGCTCTGCTGGCCTACCGCCGCAGCGGCTACACCACGCCGCACGCGCCCGCGCGGGCCACCGGAACCGAGCTGGCCTGGCTGGCCCGCGACGACCTCAAACCCTTCTTCACCATGATCGCCCGGTTCATCCGGCCGGGCGCCGCGCATCTGTTGCAGATGTGGCGCTCGGCCCGCCGTACGACCGCCGACACCTCATCCCGCCGTACGACCGCTGAATAGCCGTGGACCGTCACGTCATGGGGGACCTGTGAACCTGCCGCACAAGCCTGTCGTGGTCATCGGGGCCGGACCGTACGGCCTGTCGACCGCCGCCCATCTGCGCGCGCACGGCGTCCCCGTGCGGATCTTCGGAAGGCCGATGGTGAGCTGGCACGAGCAGATGCCGGCCGGAATGCTGCTCAAATCCACCCCGGCCGCGTCGGCCATCGACGCCCCGCAGCCGGGGCACACGCTGGTCGACTTCTGCGACGCGGCCGGCATCCGCCGGCTGGTCGGAGACGAGGACATCATCCCGGTGGAGACCTTCGTCCGCTACGGCGTGTGGTTCCAGCAGCGGCTCCTGCCGGAGTTGGAGGAGGTGCGGGTGGTGTCGGTCGACCGCCGCTTCTCCGACTTCGAGGTGAAGCTGGACTCGGGGGAGCAGTTCCGGGCGGCGGCGGTGATCGTGGCGACCGGCCTCAGCGGCTTCGCCCGGCTGCCGGAGGAGCTCCTCGCCGCCGCACCGGAAGGGCCGTCCGCCACCGGGCCCGTCTCGCACACCTCCCAGCATCACCATCTCGGCCGATTCGCCGGGCGTGAGGTCGCCGTCGTGGGGGCGGGCCAGTCCGCGCTGGAGAGCGCGGTGCTGCTGCACGAGTCGGGCGCGAAGGTACGGGTCGTGACACGCGGGCGGGACGCGGTGGGCTTCGGTGATCCGCCGTGGAAGCAGCCGCGGCTGCGTCCGGAGTCGCCGTTCGGGCGGGCCTGGTCGCTGTACGTCCTCAGCCGCCACGCGGGCCCGTACCGGTTCCTGCCCCCGGCCACCCGGCACTATCTGGTGCGCCGGGTGCTCGGTCCACTGGGCGCGTGGTGGCTGCGGGAGCGGTTCGAGGGGCGTGTCCAGGTGACGGCGGGCCGGTGTATCACCGGGGCGCGGGTGGAGGACGGCCGCCCGGTACTGTCCCTGGCCGGACCCGGGGAGTCCCGTTCCGAACTGGCCGCCGACCATGTGCTGGCCGCGACCGGGTACCGCGTGGACGTGGCGGCGCTGGACTTCCTGGGCGACGAGCTGCGCACGGAGCTGGCCACCAGCCGCGGTGCGCCCCGCCTGCGCGCGGGCTACCGCTCATCGGTGCGGGGCCTGTACTTCACGGGGCTGCCGGCGGCGTCGTCGTACGGGCCGGTGATGCGCTTCGTCTGCGGGACCGCGTTCGCGTCCCCGCGGCTGGCGAAGGCCGTGGCCGCGGACCACGGCTAGGGCGTGTTTCGAAAGTCCCGCCTGGCCCGCGACGCCTGGCACGCACGCTCGCTGCGTTGTCGGGCTCGTCCGAGTACGCCCAGTACGAGGACGACCCTCCGCCTTGCGATCGCACGCACCAGCCGCCGCGACCCCCGCCCTTCGGGCGGACGGCGCTACTTTCGAAACACGCCCTAGCGCTGTGACCGGGAAGGTTCACCGGTTCGCGACGCCCGGCACGGCAACCTCGCTGCGTTGTTGGAGTCGCCCGAGTACTCCCCTGGCCTTCGGCATGGGGGACCCCAGTACGAGGGCGATCCCCCCGGACTCCGTCCGGGGGTACCCCCACCGCCTTGCGATGCACCGCACCGGACGCCGCGAGCTGCGATCCGCAGCATCTGCCCGTCTGCCGACCGGTACGTCGGCGTGCGCCTCGACCGGCCCGGCGGCCACCGGCAGCGCCGCGGCCGGCGCAAGCATCCCGGCAAACCTTCCCGGCAAACCGTCCCGGTCACAGCAGTAGCGCCGCGGGCCACGCCGCACCCCTGTCCCGCTCCCGCGAGGGGGATCCGGCGGCCGTCGCTCGGGAAGTGCCGGGCGGCGGGCGGCTGTCACGACGGGCCCGTGGCGGCCGCGGCGCCCAGCCGGTGCTCGTGCGGGCTGATGCCGTCCGGACGGGCTCGTGGCACTGATGAGCTACCTCTTCTCCGAGGTCCTGGACGGCCGCAACGCGCATCTGGAGGACGGAGTCCGGCGTGCCCTCGGCCGGGAGCCGCGGGACTTCACCGACTACGTCCGGGAGGCCGCCGCCACCGGCGTCCGGAGTGACGCCTGACACCTTCCGGCCGGCCCCGAGCGGGGCCCCCGGGCCCGGAGATCCACAGCTGATCAAGGGCATACGGGGGCCCGCCGCGGGCACGCGCTCGCGCAGGGCGTGCGGGGCCCGGTCGGGCAGGCGCCCGCTGTGATCGCCGGACGACCGGATACGCTGCCACTGGTGACAGCGACACATCGACATTCCACGTAGTCGTCCGCAGACAGGAGAACCCCTCGTGACCGTCGTCGGGCCGTTCGGGCTGCTCGTGCGGGACCAGGCTCTGGAAGCCGATGTCCAGGCCGCGTTGGCGGCTGTCGAGGAGGGCCTGCTGGAGGCCACGAAGAGCGACGTCCCGTTCATCACGGAGGCGGCGCAGCATCTCGTACGGGCCGGGGGCAAGCGGTTTCGCCCCCTTCTGGTGGTGCTGGCCGCCCAGTTCGGCGATCCGCACGCACCGGGCGTGGTGCCCTCCGCGGTGGTCGTGGAGCTGACCCATCTCGCGACGCTCTACCACGACGACGTGATGGACGAGGCGGAGGTGCGGCGCGGGGTGCCCAGCGCCAACGCCAACTGGGACAACTCCGTCGCCGTGCTCACCGGTGACTTCCTGTTCTCCCGTGCCTCGCACATCCTGGCCGACCTCGGGCCGGAGGCCGTACGCATCCAGGCCGAGGCGTTCGAACGGCTGGTCACCGGCCAGATCCTGGAGACCGCGGGCCCGCGCGACGGCCGCGACCCGATCGACCACTACCTCGATGTCATCGCGGGCAAGACGGGCTCGCTGATCGCCGTATCGGGCCGGTTCGGGGCGATGATGTCGGGCGCCGACGAGAGCGTCGTGGACATCCTCACCCAGTACGGCGAGCGGCTCGGCACCGCCTTCCAGCTCGCGGACGACGTCCTCGACATCGCCAGCGACAGCCATGAGTCGGGCAAGACGCCGGGCACGGACC